>CAZUTZ010000263.1:0-3709 GCA_964623655.1 uncultured Wenzhouxiangella sp. | reverse complement strand
CCTGAACAAACTCTAATCGGCACAACGGCGAACTCACCATTGTATCCTCTACAGGTCGGCAAGTGAAGCTTTTCAAAAAAGCTCCAGTGCACCCCACCATCCAGTGCACCCCACCATCCAGCGCACCCCACCACTAGAAGGGCCGTCCGCCGCCCGGTAGCCCTCCCCCACCCGGCAAGCGTTTCATCAGTTTGGCCATGGAACCCTTGTTGCCGACTTTTTTCATCATTTTCTGCATCTGCTTGTGCTGTTTGAGCAGGCGATTGACGTCCTGAATCTGAGTGCCGGAGCCCAGCGCGATGCGACGCTTGCGCGAGCCCTTGATCAGGTCCGGAAAACGCCGCTCGTTGGGCGTCATGGAATTGATGATGGCGACCATGCGCCGGGTCTGGCGGTCGTCCATCTGGGCCCGGGCCGCCTCCGGCAGCCGATTCATGCCGGGAAGCTTGTCAAGCATCGAGCCCATGCCGCCCAGCTTTTCCATTTGCTGCAGCTGGTCTTTCAGATCGTCCATGCCGAAACGGCGCGAGGCCTTGCCCACCTTGCCGGCCAGCTGCTTGGCCTTTTTCTGATCGACCTTGCGCTCGACTTCCTCGACCAGGCTCAACACATCGCCCATGCCGAGAATGCGCGAGGCCAGGCGGTCGGGGTGGAACGGCTCCAGACCGTCCAGCTTTTCCCCCGTGCCCAGGAATTTGATCGGTGCGCCGGTAATCTGGCGCACCGACAGGGCGGCACCGCCACGCGCGTCGCCGTCGGTCTTGGTCAGGACCACGCCGGTCAAAGGCAGTGCCTCGTGGAAAGCGCGCGCGGTGTTGGCCGCATCCTGACCGGTCATGCTGTCGACCACGAACAGGACTTCAGCCGGATCAATGGCGGAGTGGACGCGGCGGATTTCATCCATCATCGCCTCGTCGACCGCCAGACGACCGGCGGTATCGACGATCAGCACATCGGCAAAGCGACGCCGCGCCTCGGCCGCCGCATCGGCGGCAATGCGGACCGCGTCGACCGTTTCCGAAGACCGGAAGAAATCGGCCTCGACCTGCCCGGCCAGGGTTTCAAGCTGATCAATCGCCGCCGGGCGATACACGTCGCAGCTGGCCAGCAGCACCCGTTTGGCGTGGCGATCCTTGAGCAGGCGGGCCAGCTTGCCGGCAGTCGTGGTTTTACCCGCACCCTGCAGACCGGCCAGCAACACCACCACCGGCGGCTGGCGATCAAGATTCAGAGGCGCCTGCTCCTCGCCCAGAACGGTCTTGAGTTCGTCGTGGACCACCTTGACCAGCGCCTGGCCCGGCTTCAGGCTGCCGATCACTTCCTGGCCGACGGCACGCTGGTTCACCTGGGCGATGAAGTCCTTGACTACCGGAAGCGCTACATCGGCTTCGAGCAGAGCAACGCGGACTTCGCGCATGGCCTCGCGAATATTGTCTTCGGTCAGTCGGCCGCGGCCGCGCAGGCGGTCGAGGGAGCTGGTCAGTCTCTTGCTTAACTGGTCAAACATCGGCGGCGTTTACTTTGGGCATTGATACGACGAGTCATTATACTGGCGCTGTGATTTCAGGCTTTCCACCTCACCAGGATTCTGCATGAGCGCGGCTTCCATTCTTGCAGCGTTGGCTGGACTGCTCTACCTGGCCAGCGGCGCGACGCTGGCTAAGGCCTTTGTCAACAGCCAGGCCCGCCTGCGCGTGGCCGGCATTGTGCTGGCCGCCCTGGCGGTTGCAGCTCACGCGGGGTTTGCCTGGCTGAAGCTCGGCACGGCGCTGGGCTGGGACGTCAACTTCATCAACATCCTGTCGCTGGCCGGCCTCATGGTCGCCCTGGTCCTGTTGCTGACCGGAATTGGCGCGCGCTCGCTGGAGGCCGGAGTCCTGGTCTTTCCCGGCGTGGCCATCCTGGTCTTCGTGCAGTGGCTGAGCAACCCCGCCCCCGTTTACGTGGGTCACATGCCGCCGATGCTGCAGTTCCATGTGCTCGCTGCCCTGCTCGCTTTCAGTCTGCTGACGCTGGCGGCGGTCAACGCGATTTTGCTCTGGGTTCAGGATTACCTGCTGCGCACGCCTCGGCCGATCAGTCAGCTGGAGCTGTTGCCGCCGCTGATCGTGCTCGAGCAGCTCATGTTCCGACTGATCCTGGCCGGCTGGCTATTGCTGACGCTGACGCTGGCGGCCGGGCTGACCTTCGTCTACGACTTGCTCAGCCAGCATCTGATGCACAAGACCGTGCTTTCGCTGATCTCGTGGCTGCTGTTCGGGCTGCTGCTGGGCGCGCGCTGGTGGCTGGGCTGGCGTGGGCGGCGCGCAGTCAACTGGACGCTCGTGGCGATGGCGTTTCTGGTCCTGGCCTATTTCGGCAGTCGCGTGGTGCTCGAGGGGCTGCTGGACCGGAGCTGGAGCCGAATCGCCCTGCTGCCGGCCGGCCTGGGCTAGCCGGCGCTGTTTTACTCGGGGTGAATCACTGACCGGCCATGGCCGATATCCCGCTTCTGACGCTTTTTTTGCTGCTCGCCGTGCTGATCGTGGTATCGGCTTTCTTCTCGGGCACGGAGACCGGCCTGGTCGCGCTGAACCGCTACCGCCTGCGCCATCAGGCGCAGTCCGGCCATCGCGGCGCGCGCCTGGCCCAAAAGCTCCTGAATCAGCCAGACCGCATGTTCGGGCTGATCCTGCTCGGCAACAACCTGGTCAATATCCTCGCCGCTTCGATTGCCACCGTAATCGCCCTGCGCCTGCTCGGCGAGGCCGGCATCTGGGTCTCCACGCTGGTCCTGACTGCGGTCATCCTGATCTTCGCCGAACTGACGCCGAAAACGCTGGCCGCACTGTATCCGCAACGCGTTGCCTACCCGGCCAGCTATTTGCTGACGCCACTGCTTCGCCTCCTCTATCCGGTGGTGTGGCTGATCAATCTGGTGGCAGCGATGTTGATGAAACCGTTTGGCGTGCGGATCGGCAGCGTGCACGCCGAGTCACTCAACCGCGACGAGTTGCGCCTGCTGGTGCAGGAGGGCGGGCGCCACATCTCGCTCAACCACCAGCGCATGCTGATCAACATTCTCGATCTCGAGCACGGCACCGTTGACGATGTGATGGTTCCGCGCCAGGACATCATCGGGCTGGATCTGCAGGACTCCTGGGAGCACATCCTGCAGACCCTGACCCAATCCATCTTTACCCGTCTGCCGGTCTGGCACGGGGATGTCGACGAAGTGGTCGGCATCCTGCATATCCGCAGCGTGCTGACCCGCCTGGCTCAGGGCCGACTGGATCGCGACAGCCTGCGCAAGGCCGTCCATCCGCCCTATTTCATCCCCGAAGGCACCACGCTGACCCAGCAAATGCTGGAGTTCCAGAGTCGACAACAGCGCATGGGGCTGGTCGTCGATGAGTACGGCGATATTCAGGGGCTGGTGACACTGGACGATATCCTGGAAGAAATCGTCGGCGAGTACACCACCGAGGGCGAATCGCGGCAAAAGCTCATTCGCAAGCTCGACGACGGTCAGTGGATCATCGACGGCGCGGCCAGTGTGCGCATGCTCAACCGCCGCATGAACTGGGCCCTGCCGATCACGGGCGCCAAAACCCTGAACGGCCTGATTCTGGAACATCTCGAATCCATCCCGGACGGTCGCACCTGCGTGCGCCTGGGCGAGTTGATCCTGACCATCGCCGACATGACCGATACGCGCATCCGCAAGATC
>CAZUTZ010000262.1:0-3720 GCA_964623655.1 uncultured Wenzhouxiangella sp. | reverse complement strand
CGGCCACCCGGCCGTCGCTCGTCTGATTGTCGACAGCCTGCGCTGCTGGGCCGAGGCCACCGGGGTTGACGGTTTTCGTTTCGATCTGGCCGCCAGCCTGCTGCGCGACGATTCGGGCAGACCGGACGGTGACTTCTTGATGGGCGCCATCATGAACGACCCGGTCTTGTCGACCCTGAAGCTGATTGCCGAGCCCTGGGATCTGGGGCCCGGCGGCTATCGAGTGGGCGATTTCCCGGCAGGCTGGCGCGAGTGGAACGATCGCTTCCGACGAACGGTCCGGCGCTTCTGGTCCGCCGTACCCGGTCAGGTCGGTGATCTGGCGACCCGCATTGCCGGCTCGGCCGATCTTTATGCCTCACGGCGCCGGACGCCCAGCACCGGCATCGACTTCGTCACCAGCCACGACGGCTTTACCCTGCGTGACCTGGTGTCTTTCATCGAGCGCCGCAACGCCGCCAACGGCCACGCCGAACCAGATGGGGAGGCCTGGAACGACAGCGTCAACTGCGGTGTTGAAGGCCCGACCGACGATGCCAGGGTGCTCGCTCGGCGCCTGCGGGCCTGCCGCAATCGCCTGGCGACCTTGCTGCTGGCGCGTGGTGTGCCCATGTTGCTGGCCGGCGACGAGATGGGCAACAGTCAGCAAGGCAACAACAACGCCTACTGCCAGGACAACCCGACCGGATGGCTGGACTGGCAGGGTCGCGACGACCCGAATCTGGACCTGCGCGCTTTCATTGCCGGTTTGCTGGCGCTGCGGCGTGAACTGCCGGCGCTGAGTGCGGATCACTTCGTCGATCACGACGGTCGGCGCGGTGACCGACCCGGTGCGCGGCCCGACTACGCCCTGCGCTGGCTCAGGAGCGACGCGCAGCCCATGCGCATCGCCGATTGGCACGATGAAACTTCCCGCTGCCTGATCTGCGAGATCGCCGATCGTGCCAGCGGCGGACGAATCCTGTGGATCCTCAACGCCGGGCCGGCAACACTGAATTGCCTGCTGCCGCAAACCTCGAGCACCGGCTGGCAGCGCCGCCTGGATACGGCCAGTGAGGGCGGTTTTCCGGATGCGGCGAGCGCGCCGCTGCGGGGTAAGATCAGCGTGGGGGCCGAATCAGTCCAGCTGCTGGTGGAGAAATGAACATGAGCGAGTCATTCCGTGCGCAGGCAGCCGAGCGTGGCATCAATGTCGAATTTCAAGATGGGCTCGGGAGGCAACACAGCGTTGCCGAAGCAACGCTGGAGCAGCTGCTGGCGGCGCTGGGACCGGCGGGTCAAACCCCGACCGAATCGACCCCGGCGCCGGGGTCGTGTTTTCTCCCGGCGGAACTGAACAGCGGCGGGAAGCTCTGGGGGTTGAGCGTACAGCTTTACGGACTGCGCTCGGCGCGCAACTGGGGCATGGGTGATTTCGGCGATCTGGCCGCGCTGATCGATCTGGCCGCAGGCGCCGGAGCCGCGGCGGTGCAGCTCAATCCGCTGCACGCGCTCTACGCCGCCCGCCCGATGCACTGCTCGCCGTATTCGCCGTCCAGCCGGCTGTGGCTGAATCCGCTCTACATCCACGTGCCGGCCGTGCCCGAACTGGCCAGCTCGCAAACCGCGGCCCGGTTCGTGGAGCAGGATCGCTTCCAAAGGCGTCTGAGCGCGCTGCGGGACAGTCCGAAAGTGGATTATCCGGCCGTTGCCGCAGTCAAGATGCCGTTGCTCAAACTGCTGTTCGGAGAGTTTGTCGATCGTCACCTGGGCCAGGGCAGCGAACGTGATGCCGCATTCGAAGCCTTCCGCGAAGCGGCCGGACCTGGGTTGCGCGATTTCGCCCTGTTTGAAGCGCTGGATCGACGTTTGATCGAGCAGCATCCGGAAGGATGGCAAACCTGGCCGGAGCCGTGGCGCCATCCTGATTCGCAAGCCTGCCGCGACTTTCTCAAGCGTCATCCGCTCGAGGTGCTGTTTCCGATGTATCTGCAGTGGCTGGCCCGAACCCAGCTCGAGCAGGCGCAGCAACGCGCCCTCGACGCGGGCATGCCGATTGGCCTCATCGGCGATCTGGCTTTGGGCGTGGCTCCGAGCGGCGCTGATGCCTGGCGCGATCGCGATCTCCTGGCGCTGGAGGTCGAAATCGGCGCTCCCCCCGATGCCTTTGCCGCCGAAGGCCAGGCCTGGGGCTTGCCGCCGTGCCGGCCGCAGGTCATGCAGGAGCGCGCATTCCAGCCCTGGCGCGAATTGCTGGACGCCAACATGACGTCCGTCGGCGGTTTGCGAATTGATCACATCATCGGCTGTGAGCGCCAGTTCTGGGTCCCAGGCGGTTTGAGCGGGCGCGACGGTGCCTACGTTGCCTACCCGCGCGAAGCGCTGCTGGCGGTTTTGGCCGAGCGCAGCCGTGAGCACGGCGCCATGGTCATCGGCGAGGATCTGGGGACCGTGCCTGAGGGTTTTTCCCGACACCTGGAAGGCGCCGCGATTCTGTCAACCCGGGTGCTGCGCTTCGAGCGCTATCCCAGCGGCCTGTTTCGGCGCCCGTCGACTTATCCGGAGCTGGCCTGCGCGTGCGCCGGGACGCATGATCTGCCGCCGCTGGCCGCGTGGCTGGACAGTGCCCCGGCCGAGCCGGATCCTGATGATGAGCGCGTTTTACTGCAGGCCGCCCTGGCCGATGCCGGCACCGAGCCTGCCTCGAATTCGGTCGAGGATCGCATTGCCGCGGTGCACGAATTTCTGGCCAGCACTCCGTGCGGCCTGGTGCTGGTGCAGCTCGAAGACATCCTGGCCGAGCGCGAGCCCGCCAATCGACCGGGCAGCGATGCCGGGCAGTCGAACTGGCAGCGTAAATACTCGCTGGGTGTCGACGAATTGCCCGTATGGCCGGCCTGGGACCGAACCGCGGCGTTATTCCGCCTGGCCGGTCGCTGAGGCAAGTGTGTCAGGCCGGGGCCGGCTCGGCCTGGCGCTGCGCATTCGAAGCGGCCAGGTGCACCCGTTTCAGGCGCAGGGCGTTGCCCACCACAAACAGGCTGGAGGCGGCCATGGCGGCGGCGGCCAGCATGGGCGAAAGCAGCAGCCCGAAGGCCGGGTAAAGCACCCCGGCGGCAACCGGGATCAGCGCGGTGTTGTAGGCAAAGGCCCAGAACAGGTTCTGGCGAATGTTGCGCAAAGTCGCCCGCGACAGGGCGATGGCGACCGGCACTTTGCTCAAGTCTCCGGCCATCAGGACCACGTCGGCCGACTCGATGGCCACATCGGTCCCGGTGCCGATGGCGATGCCGACATCGGCCTCGGCCAGGGCGGGCGCGTCGTTGATGCCGTCGCCGACGAAGGCGATTTGGCCGTGTTTTTCCTTGAGCTGCTGCACCGCTTCGACCTTGCCGTCGGGCAGCACCTCGGCGACCACCGTGTCGATGCCCAGCTCGCGGGCAATGGCCTCGGCCGTGGACTGCCGGTCACCGCTGATCATGGCGACCTTGAGCCCCTGTTCGTGCAGGGCACGAATGGCCCCAGGGGTGGAGTCCTTGACCGGGTCGGCAATGCCGAACAGGCCGGCCAGGCGCCCGTCAACTGCAACCAGCACCGGGGTGCGCGCCCTGGCAGATAGGGCGTCGACCTTTTCCGCAGCCTCCGAGATATCGACCCCGGACTGCTCCAGCCAGGCGCCGGTGCCGATGTGCAGCTGATGAGCCTCTACGCGAGCGGCAATGCCGCGACCGGACTCGCTCT
>CAZUTZ010000261.1:0-3729 GCA_964623655.1 uncultured Wenzhouxiangella sp. | reverse complement strand
TGCTGATCGAAATATTTTTCCATGCTGGGTTGCTCCGGTTACCGTCCCGTGTGCGGCAGATCAGCCGTAACGGCCGGTGATGTAGTCCTCGGTGGCCTTCTTCGAAGGATTGGTGAACAGCTTGGCTGTGTCATCGTATTCGATCAGTTCACCGAGATACATGTAGGCGGTGAAATCAGACACGCGAGCAGCCTGCTGCATGTTGTGGGTCACGATCACGATGGTATAGCTTTCCTTCAAGTCGATGATCAGTTCCTCGACCTTGGCCGTAGAAATCGGGTCAAGCGCCGAACACGGCTCGTCGAGCAGGATCACCTCGGGCTCAATGGCAATGGCCCGGGCAATGACCAGGCGCTGCTGCTGTCCGCCCGACAGGCCGAAGGCATTGTCATTGAGACGATCCTTGACCTCGTCCCACAGGGCCGCCCGCTTGAGCGAGTTTTCAACGACCTGGTCCAGCTTGCGACGATTCTTGACCCCCTGCAGGCGCAGGCCGTAAGCGATGTTTTCGTAAATGGACTTCGGGAACGGGTTGGGCTTCTGGAACACCATGCCGACCTTGCGCCGCAGTTCCGGCACATCGACGGCCGGATGGTAAATATTTTCCCCATGGATCCGGATCTCGCCTTCGATGCGGCAGATATCGACCAGATCATTCATCCGATTCAGGCAGCGCAACAACGTCGACTTGCCGCAGCCGGATGGGCCGATAAACGCCGTCACCCGCTTTTGGGGAATGCCCATGCTGATCTTTTTCAGCGCCTGAGACTGACCGTAGTAAAGATCAAGATCCTTGATCTCCACCGAAATCGTCTCGTTGCGCAGGTTGAGGCGCTTGCGCGTAGTCGGATTGGCCAGTCCGGCGTTGACTTGGGGCGTGTTGGCTTCGGTATTCATTGTTTCTGCACTCGGAGTCTAATCACTTTCGCTCTTGTAGCGTTCACGCAGCTTGTTGCGCACGGCGATGGCGGTCAGGTTCAGCACCAGAATCAGGCCGACCAGCACCAGCGCGGTGGCATAAACCAGCGGCCGCGCGGCTTCGGCATTGGGGCTCTGAAACCCGACATCGTAGATGTGGAAACCCAGATGCATGATCCGCCGCTCCAGGTGGATAAAGGGAAACTGGCCATCGACCGGCAGATTGGGTGCGAGCTTGACCACACCGACCAGCATCAGCGGCGCCACCTCGCCGGCAGCGCGGGCCACGGCCAGGATCAGGCCGGTCATCATGGCCGGCGTACTGACCGGCACGATCACTTTCCACAGGGTTTCCGACTTGGTCGCGCCCAGGGCCAGAGATCCTTCGCGCATCGCGCGCGGGATCCGGGTCAGCCCTTCCTCGGTTGAGACGATGACCACCGGCAGGGTCAGCAAGGCCAGGGTCAGCGAGGCCCAGATCAGGGCTGGGTTGCCGAAGGTCGGTGCCGGCAGCCGTTCCGGGAAAAACAGCTGGTCGATGTTGCCGCCAAGGAAATAGACGAAAAAGCCCAGGCCGAACACGCCGAATACAATCGACGGCACGCCGGCCAGATTGTTGACCGAGATCCGCACGATCCGCGTGACCGGCCCCTGCTTGGCGTATTCGCGCAGGTAAATGGCGGCCAGCACACCGAAAGGGGTCACCACGATCGACATGATGAGGACCATCACCACGGTCCCGAATATGGCCGGGAAGATACCGCCCTCGGTATTGGCTTCGCGCGGGTAACCGGTCATGAAATCCCAGAAGCGCGAGATATACTCGCGCATCTTCTGCGGCACGGTCATGGTGTTGGCGCGGGTTGCGCGCACGACGTTGGCTAGGTTGATCGTCACCTCGCGCCCATCGGCCGTGCTGGCGACCAGCGCGTCCCGTCTTGCCGATGCTCTCAGGGCCTCGAGCTCGCCGCGCAGAGCCTCGTATTCGCTGTTGAGGCGCTCGACTTCGGCCAGGCTGGCAGCGACCAGGGCTGCCCGTTCATCCTCACCTAAGCGGTCGTTCATTGCGATTCGGCGCTGTTCCAGCCGTTCTCTCTCCAGCGCGGCATTGATCTGGCCGATATCGTAGCGTTCCAGGCGAACGGTCGCTGCAACCAGCTCGCTACTCCGCGCCAACCGCTCCTTGAGTTCAGAGAACGCCGCTTCTCCCTCGGCAATCACCGCGCCGTCTTCCTTGATCGACTCGAGGTAGCCGAAGAAATCGCCCCACTCCCGGCGCTCCAGCACGATGGCATCTGCCGGTTGACTGAACTCGCCCATCGTCTCTTCGATGAACCACTGAAAATCCCGGCCGGTCAGGTCGCGATTGCCGAGATGAAACAGGTGCCGCGTAACCAGCAATTGCTCCTCCGGCACTTCAAAACCGGCTTCACG
This sequence comes from uncultured Wenzhouxiangella sp., assembly GCA_964623655.1. Lineage (GTDB taxonomy): Bacteria > Pseudomonadota > Gammaproteobacteria > Xanthomonadales > Wenzhouxiangellaceae > Wenzhouxiangella. The sequence continues at coordinate 1,377 of CAZUTZ010000261.1, read as the reverse complement.
CACGACCTGCGCCGGGACCGTCTCCGATTCACGGATGACCCCGAGGATGCGCACTTCTTCGCCGCGGTCGTGGAACACAGTTTCAACAATCGGCGGCTGCCAGAAGTGTCCCAGTCCACGCACCGCGATCAGCAACAGCAACCCGATCACCATGATCAGACTGATACTGACGGCGCCACCGATCAGCCAGATCCAGGGATCGCCGCTTTTGAACCATTGACGCATAGTCTTCGTCTCCATCACAGCGACGCGTATTTCGCGCGAAGTCGCTGACGTACGATTTCGGCGATGGTGTTGAGAATGAAGGTGAAGGCAAACAACACCAGCGCGGCCAGAAACAGCAAACGATAGTGCGTGCTACCGACCGCCGCTTCAGGCATTTCGACCGCGATATTGGCCGACAACGTGCGCATGCCCTCGAAAATATTGAAATTGACCACCGGACTATTGCCGGTCGCCATCAGCACGATCATGGTCTCGCCGACAGCCCGACCGAAGCCGATCATCACGGCGGAGAAGATGCCCGGACTGGCGGTCAGAATGACCACGCCCATGACGGTTTGCCAGGGCGTGGCGCCCAGGGCCAAGGATCCCTGGGTCAGGTGCTTGGGCACGTTGAAAACCGCATCTTCGGCAATCGAGAAGATGGTCGGGATGACGGCAAAACCCATGGCGATACCGACGACCAGAGCGTTGCGCTGGTCATAGGTAATCCCGACGTCGGTAAACCACTGACGCATCGACCCGCCAAAAAACCAGACCTCGATCAGCGGGCTGATCGTGATGCATAACCATCCGGTGAACAGCACAACCGGTATGAGCAGAGCAGCCTCCCAGCCGGGCGGCACCAGAAAGCGTAGCCGCTTCGGCGCCACTGACCATATCCAGGCAAACACCAGCATGAACAAGGGCAGCAGAATGAAGACGCTGAAAGTGGCCGGCAGATGGGCTTCGACAAACGGCGCCAGCCAAAGTCCGGCCAGAAAGCCGAGAATCACGGTCGGCAACGCTTCCATCACCTCGATGGTCGGCTTGACGAAGCCGCGCATCTTCGGGCTCATGAAATAAGCAGTGTAGATAGCGCCCAGAATGGCCAGCGGCATCGCAAACAACATGGCGTAAAAGGCCGCTTTCAGGGTGCCGACTGAAAGCGGCACCAGGGAGAATTTCGGTTCGAATTCGTCGGTGGCCGAAGACGACTGCCAGACAAAATCAGGCCGTGAACGACCTTCGTACCAGACGCGCTGCCACAGGGCCTTGATCGAGGACTCGGGGTGACGGTTCCACAGATCGGCCTGATGGATCTGTCCGGTTCCATCGGCCCAGAGCAGCCCGTTGTTCCGAGGTGCGACCGAGGCATGCGAAATCGGATTATCG
>CAZUTZ010000260.1:0-3731 GCA_964623655.1 uncultured Wenzhouxiangella sp. | reverse complement strand
TGAGGCACTGGGCCGCTGGCTGCTGCGCCATGGTCTGAGCATAGACCCTCAACCCATCGTGTGTTTCGCCCGGTCCAACGTTGCACTGCGCGACCGCGAGCAGTCGGCCATTCCGGTCCTGACCGCGGCCGAGCTCACGGAGCACTTGGGCCGGCAGGGTCTCCCGCTCCCGCTGAACCAGCGCGACGGGATCGAGAGGTTGCTGGCCGGCACAGGCGGCCACAGCGTCCGTCGAGCCGCCTGAATCAGGCCGGCGGCGCGCATGGCAGATTTTCACATCGGCTGTTGGTAAACTTCGCCACCATGCGTGACACGGCCTTTCTCATCATCCTGCTCGCCCTGCTGTGGCTTGCGATCTCCGGCATCTACAAACCGGCCATCCTCCTGTTGGGCCTGGGCAGCCTGGTGCTGGTCACGTGGATTGTTATCCGCATGAAGATCATCGGCGACGAACACAACCCGACCGTGTTCGCCTGGCGCCTTCCGCGCTTCTGGCTGTGGGCGCTTCGCGAAATCGTGATTTCAAACATCCACGTGGCCAGGCTGGTCTTCCGGCCCGAGCGGATCAGTCCGCGCATTGTTTACCGGGAAGTGCGGTTCGAAAGGCCCTTGACCAAGGTCATCTACGGCAACACCTGCACCTTGACCCCGGGCACGGTCACCGTGCAACAGACCAGATCCGGCGCCGTGATCCACGCGCTGGACGCGACCTCAGCCGACTCGCTGGACGAACTGGAGCGCCGGGTACACTGGCTGGAAGGGGAACGCGGGCCCGAGGGCAAAGGGGAAGAGCAGCAATGATGACGACGGTACTGGTGCTGGCCACTCTGGCTGTATTCGCCACCATGGGCTTGGCCCTGGTCCGTGCGCTGAAAGGCCCGACCATCTACGACCGCATTCTGGCGGTCAACGTTTTCGGTACAAAGACGGTGTTGATTGTTGCCTTGATCACTTTCATCACCGGCCACTTCGATCTGATCGACATTGCGCTGGTTTATGCCCTGATCAATTTCATCGCCATCGCAACCGTTCTCAAACTCGTCAAGACGCGCAACCTGGCCAGCGCCACACCGGACGAGAGCGGCGATGCTTGAACTCATGGTCAATGTCCTGTCCTGGCTGCTGCTGCTGGCCGGCGGCGTTTTCGGCATTATCGGTGGCCTGGGCCTGCTGAGATTTCCTGATTTCTACGCGCGCATGCACGCTGCCGGCCTGACTGAAACCCTGTGCGCCATCTGCATTATTTTCGGGCTGGTCCTGCAGGCGGGGATCAGTCTGCTGGCCCTCAAGCTGCTGCTGATCCTGATGTTCCTGCTGTTCACAGCGCCCACGGCCACCCACGCCCTGGCCCGTGCAGCCATGATCGACGAGGTCGAGCCGGTGCTGTCTGAAGACTCACCGTCCCTGGTCGACTACGAGGACCGGTCATGATCGAGAACATCATCGACGTCGTCCTGCTTGTGTTTCTGGTGATCCTGGCCGTCACCATCGTCCGCATACGCGATCTGTTCGCCGCCGGCATGATTTTCGCCATCTACTCGCTGCTGTCCTCGGCCCTGTTTGCCGTGCTTGATGCCGGTGACGTGGCCCTGACCGAAGCCGCCGTAGGCGCCGGTATCAGCACCCTGCTGGTGCTGGCCTGCCTGGCGCTGGTGCGGCGCTACGAGCATCCGACAGGCGGGCACAACCTGATCGCGCTGATCGTGGTGCTGATCACCGGCGCGCTGCTGGTCTATGCCACCCTGGATTTGCCCGAGTTCGGCTCGGCCGACAACCCGGCTCAGGTTCACGTCGGGCCGTACTACATTGAAAACACCTACCCCGACATGGGCATCCCGAATACGGTGGCCGCTGTTTTGGCCAGCTATCGGTCGATCGATACCATGGGTGAAGTGTTCGTCGTTCTGGCCGCCGCACTTGCCGTCTACGGACTGCTGTCGGTGCGGCCACACCGGAACATGCCGGGCGTGCGACGACGCCTGCCGAACCAGCAAAAAGCGACGCATAAAGCGGAGCGGCCGTCCGGCGACGACGGCAGGGAGCACACGCCATGATGGACAACGGCATCCTGCGCGTCGTCGCCCGCTTCATCATCCCCTACATCCTCCTGGTGGGGCTGTACGTACAGTTCCACGGCGAATACATGCCCGGCGGCGGCTTTCAGGCCGGAATTGTTTTTGCCGCAGGCTGGATTCCTGCTCTACGGGCTGAAGCGCGGCCTCGAGGTCATCCCGCTCCAGGTCATGTACACCCTGTGCGTGGGCGGCGCTCTGATCTATGCCTTTACCGGATTAGCCGGCGTGATACTCGGCGGCCACTTCCTTGAATTTGCACCATTTTTCGAGAACAGACAGGCAGCCCACCAGACCGGCATCATTGTGGTCGAGTTCGGCGTCGGGCTGACCGTAGCGACGGTCTCCATGCTGCTGTTTACCCTGTTCACTCGCCGCCGCACCGAATGGGACGAAGTCCTTGAGCATGACGAGGACGAATCGGCATGACGCTGCTCGGCATCTCCCATTACTGGTTCGTGATCGTCCTGATGATGCTGGGCTTTTACTGCGTGATCGCGCGCGGCAACATGATCAAGAAGATCATGGGGCTGAACCTGTTCCAGACTTCCGTGTTCATTCTGTTCGTGGCCGCGGCCAAAGTCACGGATGGTTCCACCCCGATTCTGCGGGATGGGGTCGAGGTTTACGCCAACCCCCTGCCGCACGTCATCGTGCTGACCGCCATCGTGGTGGGCGTGGCCATTACAGCGACCGGACTGGCACTGGCCGTCCGTATCCAGGAAGCCTACGGCATCATCGAGGACGATCATCTCGGTGACGATGTCGATGGCGACGACGACTAAACGGGCCTGGCTAGAATCATGACGCTGATCGATCTGCTGCCCTTCATCGTGCTCACCCCGCTGATCGCATCGGGGATTGTCGCGCTGTTGCCGGGCCGCACGCTGCCTTTCGTGGTCACGACTCTGGCCTGTTTCTCCAGCGCGATCATTGCAGCACTCGTGTTGCCGGCCGCAATCGAAGGCCCGCCGCTGTCCTATCCCTTCGGCAACTGGCCACCGCCTTACGGCATCGAGTATCGGGTTGATGCCGCCAACGCCTTTGTCGCCTTGCTGGTGGCCGGCATGTCGGCCATCACCCTGTTGTGGGCGCCGAAAAGCGTAGCGGCCGAGATTCACAGTCGTCACGGCACGTTCTATGCCCTGTTTCTGCTGGCCGTGGCCGGCCTGCTCGGCATCACCCTGACCGGCGACACCTTCAACCTGTTTGTATTCCTGGAGATCTCATCGCTGGCCTCCTACGCGCTGATCGCCTACGGCAGGGATCGCCGGGCGCTGCTGGCGGCCTTCCGTTATCTGGTCATGGGCACGGTCGGGGCGACCTTCCTGCTGATCGGGATCGCATTTTTGTACATGACCACAGGCACGCTGAACATGGCCGACCTGGCCGAGCGTCTGCCCGAACTGCGCGACAACAACGCGGTGCGCGCGGCGCTTGCGTTCATCATCGTCGGCATGGGGCTGAAGCTGGCGCTGCTGCCGCTGCACTTGTGGCTGCCCAACGCCTACGCCTACGCGCCGAACTTCGTCACCGCCTTTCTGGCCGGCACCGCAACGAAGGTGGCGCTGTATGTGATGGTGCGCTTCATCTTCACCGTTTTCGACGCCGACTACAGCTTCGTGGTCGTGCCACTGGCGGCGGTGCTGATGGTGCTGG
>CAZUTZ010000259.1:3281-3787 GCA_964623655.1 uncultured Wenzhouxiangella sp. | reverse complement strand
AACAGCCTGCAGGAAGCGATTGGCCAGGAAAAACTGCGCGTGGCTGGTGTTTCTCGCCTGCAACCTTCCTCCGGGCTCGACTTTGACGGTGATTTCGAGTTCGTCGCGGAACTCGAAGTATTCCCGGAATTGCCGGAAATCGACGTGAGCGACTTCACATTCGAGCGGCCGGTGGCCGAGGTTGCAGATTCCGACGTCGACGACATGATCGACACCTTGCGCGAACAACGCCGCGAGTGGGAGACGGTCGAGCGAGCCGCCGGCGAGGGCGATCGCGTGCGTCTGGCCTACGTCGCAGATCTGGAGGGGACGCGGATTCCGGAGCAGGGGCAGCATGAGCTGGCCCCGACTTTAGGCAAGATGGCCTCTTTCCCGGAGCTGGAGGCCGAGCTGCAGGGAATGAGCGCCGGCGAGACCAAGTCGCTCGAGTTGACCTTCCCTGAAGATTATCGGTACCAGGCGCTGGCCGGGATAACCGCCCAGGTCGATCTCACCGTCAAGGCGGT
>CAZUTZ010000259.1:0-3271 GCA_964623655.1 uncultured Wenzhouxiangella sp. | reverse complement strand
CACGCGAGCTGCAGAGTCGACCGCCCATGTCTCAGTCGACGACGAGTTTGCGGCGCTGTTCGGCATTGACGGCGGCGTGGAGCAGATGCGCTCGGATGTCCGCAAGAATCTGGAGCGTGAACTGCGGCAGGGCATCGTGGCGCGCCTGAAGTCGGCCGTGACCGACAAGCTCAGTGAGCGCTTTGCCGATGTGAAGCTCCCCAGGAGCAGTGTCATTCAGGAGGCGCGTCAGATGGCCGAGCAATACGCTCAGCAAAGCGGCCAGGAGCAGGCGCCCCCTCCGGAGCAGTTTCTCGAGCCGGCCGAAAAGCGCCTGCGGCTGGGCTTGTTAATGGGCGAGCTTGCGCGCCAGAATGAGGTCGAGATCGATCAGTCACGCGTCCAGCAAAAGCTCGAAGAGATCTCCGAAACCTACGAAGACCCGGCGCAGATCATGGAAATCTACCGCGCTGACGCCAGACTCATGGACCAGCTGGAAAATCTGATACTGGAAGAACAAGTCATTGACCTGGTGCTTGATCAGGCTCAAGTGGTCGACAAACCAATGAGTTTCAAGGAGGCTCTGGACAACTGATGGACGAAAAAGCCCTCAATCTGGTGCCCATGGTGGTCGAGCAGTCGGCCCGTGGAGAAAGAGCGTACGACATCTATTCCCGCCTGCTCAAGGAGCGGGTGATCTTCATTGTCGGTCCGATCGAGGACTACGCCGCCAATTTGATCGTCGCGCAACTTCTGTTTCTGGAATCGGAAAATCCGGAAAAAGACATCAATATCTACATCAATTCCCCCGGTGGCTCGGTGACCGCCGGCATGGCGATTTACGACACCATGCAATTCGTCAAGCCTGACGTTTCGACCATGGTGATCGGGCAGGCGGCCAGCATGGGTGCCTTGTTGCTGGCGGCCGGTAGCGCCGGCAAGCGCTACGCGCTGCCGCATTCACGGGTGATGATCCACCAGCCGCTCGGCGGCTTTCAGGGCCAGGCTTCCGACATCGACATCCACGCCCGCGAAATCCTGAAAATCAAGGATACGCTCAACCGCATCCTGCAGCACCACACCGGGCAGCCGCTGGAGGTGATCGAGCAGGACACCGATCGGGACAAGTTCCTCTCGGCTGATGCCGCCCGCGAGTACGGGCTGATCGACGAAGTCCTGAGCGCCCGCCATTCTGCGTAGTTTTGCACCGTTTCGGGTACACTTTGGATTCAATGACATGGCGGAAGACATTTCAGCAGCGATATGAGTGATTCGACCAGCGACGGAAAGATTCTTTACTGCTCTTTTTGCGGGAAAAGTCAGCACGAGGTCCGGAAACTCATCGCCGGCCCCAGCGTGTACATCTGTGACGAGTGCGTCGAGCTGTGCAACGACATCATTCGCGAAGAGCTCGAAGAGTCCAGCCTCGCCGAGCGCGAGCAGTTGCCGACGCCGCAAGAAATCCACGCGTTTCTGGACAACTACGTCATCGGGCAGCAACCGGCCAAAAAGGTGCTCTCGGTTGCCGTGTACAACCACTACAAGCGCCTGGAGTCGCGCAAGCATCGCGACGATGTCGAGCTGACGAAGTCGAATATCCTGCTGATTGGCCCGACCGGCTCGGGCAAGACGCTGCTGGCCGAAACGCTGGCGCGGATGCTCAACGTGCCCTTCACGATTGCTGATGCGACCACGCTGACCGAAGCGGGTTATGTCGGCGAGGATGTCGAAAACATCATCCAGAAACTTTTGCAGAAGTGCGACTACGAGGTTGAAAAGGCTCAGAGTGGCATTGTCTACATCGATGAGATCGACAAGATTTCGCGCAAGGCCGAGAATCCGTCCATTACCCGTGACGTGTCCGGTGAGGGCGTCCAGCAAGCCCTGCTGAAACTGATCGAAGGCACCACGGCTTCCGTGCCGCCGCAGGGCGGGCGCAAGCATCCACAGCAGGAATTCCTGCAGGTCGATACGCGCAACATCCTGTTCATTTGTGGTGGTGCGTTTGCCGGGCTAGACAAGGTTATCCAGGAGCGCTCGGAAAAGGCCGGAATCGGTTTTCGGGCCGAGGTGCGGTCATCGGAGCCGACCGACTCGTCGGCGCTGCTGGCCAAGGTCGAGCCGGAGGATCTGATCCGCTTCGGGCTGATCCCGGAATTCGTCGGGCGCATGCCGGTGGTCGCGACGCTGGGCGAACTGGACGAAGAGGCGCTGGTTCGGATCCTCGTCGAACCCAAAAATGCGGTCGTCAAGCAGTTCCAGAAGCTGTTCGACATGGACCGCTGCGAGCTGGAAGTGCGTGAGGACGCATTGCATGCAATCGCGCGGCGGGCTATGGCCAGGAAAACGGGCGCACGCGGCCTGCGCACGATTCTGGAGAATGTATTGCTGGAGAGCATGTACGACCTCCCTTCCATGCAGGACGTCACCAAGGTCGTCATTGACGAGGCCGTCATCAACGGCGACTCCGCCCCCTACCTGATCTACGAAAGCAAGGGCAAGCAGCGCGCCGGCGCTGAATCCTGAACCCCGGCCAGCTCTGGAAGACGGGCTGGCTCCGCCGCCCGTCACTCCAACTTCTCCCGCGCTGATGCACGCTGGTCATCAGCGCGCGTCCTCGTTCCAGCGCAAACCGACCGTGGCGCTTGAATACCGCAGTCGGCGCGCCAATATCACTGGGCAACGCGACAGTTGATGCGCGTTTCTTTCCTGACTCGAGATACCCGATCTGAATATGGTTACTGAAGCAGCAAAATCTTCTTCCGAACAAGCACCGCGGCAACCGACGCCGGTTCTGAGTCTGCGCGACGTTGTGGTGTTTCCGCACATGGTCATCCCGCTGTTTGTGGGACGCGAACGCTCCGTGCGCGCTCTTGAGGAGACCATGAATTTCGACAAACGGATTCTGCTGGTCACGCAAAAGAACCCGGAAACCGAGTCTCCCGGCGCAGAAGACCTGTTCGAGTGCGGGACGATCGCCAGCATCTTGCAGATGCTGCGTCTTCCGGATGGCACGACCAAGGTGCTGGTCGAAGGCGTGGAGCGGGTGCGCATCCGCGAACTGCACGACGAAGACGGCTATCTCGCCGGCAGCTGGGATTATCTGGAAGCTTCGGAGCCCGACGACGAGCGCGCATTGGAAGTCACCAATCGCAGCCTGGTGGGCATGTTCGAGCAGTACGTCAAGCTGAGTCGCAAGATTCCGCCGGAATTGTTGACCACGCTGTCGGGTATCGAGGATCCCAGCCGTCTGGCCGATACCATAGCGGCGCACTTGGGCATTCGGATCGAG
>CAZUTZ010000258.1:0-3809 GCA_964623655.1 uncultured Wenzhouxiangella sp. | reverse complement strand
TAGCGCTCTTGGAAAGGCAATAAGCATTCCCTGCGAGCGCTGCCTTGCAGCTGAGCGCTTACCGACTCGCTGAAAGTCACAGGATTAACGACGGGGTACACTAGAGTTGGCGGATATCGACGAAATCGCCGGAATCACGCTGCGAGCGCAAATCGGGCAGCAGATCCAGAATGAAATCGGCCGCCTGGCGGGAATCGGGCATGTCTTCGGTGCCACGCGCGTCCTTCAGTTTTTGTACCGAAGGGTACTCGGCGCTGTCGACCTCGCCGCACAGATAGTCCTGCATGGCTGTATCCACCAGTCCCGGCGCCAGCGCCACCAGCTGAGTGTCCGGCATCTCGTGGGCGTAGAGCCGAATCAGGTTGTTCAGGGCCGCCTTGGACAAGGCGTAAGCCCCCCAGCCATAGCTCATGTTGACGGCGGCCCCCGACGAAATGGCCACCACCTGATCGACCGGGATTTGGCGCTCGATCAGCCAGTCGAGGATCAGCTTGTTCGACCAGACGTTGACCCGCATCAGGTGTTCCAGATCATGCACGTCGGTATCGGCCAGATCCTGGATGCGACCGAGAATGCCGGCATTCAGAATCACCAGGTCCAGGCGCAGACAGTCCGAGAGCAGGCGATCCAGGCCTTCCTCGAGCTTGTTCAAGTCACCCAGATCCTGGCGGCGATCGCGGATGACGTCGTCATATTTGGCTTTCAGTGGGCAGCCGCGGCGACTCATTCCCCAGACGATGGCGTCGCGCGCCATCAGCGCCTCGGTGAATCCCAGTCCCAGGCCGCCGCTGTTGCCGGTGATGAACACATTCATGATGCTACTCGTGCGCTCCGATGGTGGTTTCGAACAGGTTGAGGATACGACGATACTGGTCCAGCCAGCTGGAAGGTCGCTGAAATCCATGTCGTTCCAGCGGATATGAAGCCAACTCCCAGTTCTCCTTTTCCAGATCGATCAGGCGCTGCGACATCCGCACGACGTCCTGATAGAAGACATTGTTGTCCAGCATGCCGTGGGTCATCAACAGATGCCCCTGCAGTCCTTCGGCAAATTCGATGGGTGAAGAGCGCGCGTAGGCTTCCGGATCCACTTCGGGGGTATTCAGGATGTTGGAGGTGTAGGAATGGCTGTAGTGCGCCCAGTCGGTAACCGGCCTCAGGGCCGCACCGGCGGCGAATACTTCCGGTGCATTGAACAACGCCATGAAGGCCATGAAGCCGCCGTAGGAGCCGCCATACAGCCCGATGCGGTCCGGGTTGGCGCCGTGCTCGCTGGTCAGCCACTCGACCCCGTCGATCAGATCTTCCAGTTCGGGGGTACCCATCTGGCGATATATGGCGGTGCGCCAGTCGCGCCCGTAGCCGCGGCTGGCGCGGAAGTCCATGTCGAGCACGTGATAGCCGCGCTCGGTGAGCAGGTTGTGGAACATCTGCTCGCGGAAATACTGCGGGTAGCGCAGGTGCACATTTTGCAGGTAGCCGGCGCCGTGGACGAACAGCACCGCCGGATGGCCGCCTTCGGGCGCTTCGGTGCGCGCCGGATAGAACTTCGACCAGATCGTCCCGGCGCCGTGGCTGGACTCGATGCCGACCAGCTGCGGCGCCTGCCAGTCGCGGTCCCTGAAAACCTCAGTGCGCGTATCGGTCAGGCGCTCGATGTCGCCGCCCTCGACCGCCACCAGGCCGACCTGCGGCGGCAGGTAGGGCTCGGAAAAGCGCACCAGGATCTGCTCATGATCAGGCAGCACGGCGAAGTCCACGATGCCGCGATGCTCGGTGAACCTAACCAGTACATCGTCGTCGAGATCGAGTCGATACAGGTCGTATTCGGTGGGATGAGAGCGGTTCGACAACAGCCAGACATGGCGACCGTCCTGGCTGATCACAGGGTCCATGACTTCGAACTCGCCGGAGGTATGGGCGCGTGCTTCGCCGGTCTGCGCATCCACCGTGTAGAAGTGGGCGAATCCGCTCTGCTCGGAAAGAAACCACAGCGTCTCGCTCTCGCCCAGCCAGCCGAAGGCGTTGAACGCCCAGTTGATCCAGGCCGGGTCGGTCAGACGATGGCGGGGTTGAAGGACCGGATCGCTCGGCGTCAGCGTGGCGATCCAGCGATCCTTGTTGTCGTTGGCGCGAATCATGACCGCGGCGCGCGCAGCCTCCGGATGCCAGTCCATGCCGATGACGCTGACCGCGCGCTGTTCGTCCTCGCCCAGCGGCGGAAGGTCCTGGGCTTCTTTCAGCTCGGCCAGCGGATCGTCCTGGATACCGGGCAGCCCGGCCAGATCCAGCTCGTGGCGCTCGCGTTCGACCAGGTCCAGCAGCCACAGCGACTGGGCGGCCGGTTCGTTGCGCCCGACCAGCGTGCGCACGTCTTCGATCTCGATATAGCCGTCGACCGTGACGTAATGCGGCATCCGGCCGACCTGACCGGGATCGTGACGCGCCGGCTGCACGGCCAGCAGCAGCCAGCGACCGTCGGGGGACAGGCTGGAGAGCAGCGGCGCGACTTCATCGCCCAGATACCAGGGCGAGACCGCGCGGCTTGAATCCTCCTCGGCGGCGTGACGGGCTTCGGCGCGCCGTTCGCGCTCGCGTTCCCGATCGTCCCGAAGGCTGGAGAACAGGCGCAGCTGGTGCTGGGCCAGACTGTCTTCAGGCTCGGCGTCGGGATCGGCCTCGAAGCGCAGATCGGCCACCGGCCAGGCCAGGCCGGATTCGATATTCTGGCGCCACCACTGGTTGCTACGGCGGTAGTTGACGTAACGGCCATCGGCACTGAAGCCGGCCTGACGGTCGTTGTCGGGACTGCGCGTGAGCTGGCGTGCCCGGCTGCCGTCACCTTCATCCACGAACACGTTGCCGTTGCGGATAAAAACTGCGCGGCCGGTGGGGCGGTGAAACACCGGATCGGGTCCGGATAACTCGGCCTGTTCAGCGAAGTCGGTCACCTGATCGACGCCTTCGGCCAGATCGATGCGGTGCAGATCGTGGAGTCCGGAATCGGCGCGCCGGATGCGGTAAATCACCGAGGCGCCGTCGAGCTGCCACCACGCCCGCTCGACCGGATTCCCGATCCAGGCCGGGTCATCCATGATCTGGCCCAGTTCGAGCGGTTCGGCGCCGAGCGTCCCGGCAAACAGGGCGAGGCTGAGGAGCAGCCAGCGATGCGGGCGACGACGAGCCGGCGTTTTCGGTTTTTGTTGAATCATTGATCCGTGTTTGCTAGGGTCTTTGGTGGTGCCGAAGCATAGCGTCTATGCGTGCTTGCTGTGGCGATGCTGGATCGATGAGCAAAGGAGACGAAGCGATGAAGATCAAAATCTTGCCGGCGCTGATTGCCGGGGCGCTTTTGGCCTGGACCGGCGCATTTGCCGAGGAGACCTGGGAGCCGGCTGCTCTGCTGGTGGATGAAGATGTTGCGAAACTGCAGCACCGGATTCAAAAGCTGCGCGATCAGGTGGAAAAATACGGTCTCGAGTTGAGCGACGTGAGCATCCGGACCAACCCGCCGGCCGCTGAGGCGCCGAAGCCAGTGCCTGGGTGCACGGTGGCGATGGATCGAGACGTTGAAGGCTTTGCCGAGCCGGTGCGCCTGGAAGCGTCGGCGTCGACCTGTCTGGATGCCTGGCATCAGATTCAGGCACTGGACGAGGCCTGAAGTCGCCGAACAAACAATATCGACCTTGATTTGAGGCCGAATCAATGAAATCTGGTTGATTCGGATTTTATTCGGCGCTATACTTTACGGCTCAATTGCGGGGTGGAGCAGTCTGGCAGCTCGTCGGGCTCATAACCCGAAGGTCGCA
>CAZUTZ010000257.1:0-3813 GCA_964623655.1 uncultured Wenzhouxiangella sp. | reverse complement strand
AGAACCCGGACCGCAGAGTCACGCGTTCCGCGCTTGCGCTTCTTTGCGGCATGGATAGCCGCGCCATAGCCGCCTTTGAAGATAACGCCAATAAAACGTATGCAGTGTCTGACGTCTCATCGCCAGGTTGCATCCTGGAAATTTGGAATAAGGACGAAGACTTTCGGGACTCGGAAGCAGGCGGACCGGCCGAACTGCTGATCCATGGCCCGCATGGCACCTTCCAGCGACTTGTCAGCAGAGCAGCAGGTCGAGCAGTCACTCCTCAGACGGCATTGGAAACTTTGTTGGAAAGTGGAAACATAGAACTGAATGATGCAGCGACCCATGTGAGATTGGTCGATCCAGTCTACAAGCCTGTCAAAGAATCAGAAAAAACCGCTATAGAGGCAGGAAGCCTTGCGGTGAACCTACTCGGCAAAGCCATCGTACACAACACTGGCCGACATCGAAATAACCAGCCTCCCTGGCTGCAGCAGGATCGATGGTCTTACCGAATTCCATGCGATCGCCTTCCTCTTTTGAGATCCGAGATCAGAGGCGTTCTCGAAAAGCATATTCAGGAAATAGAAATTCACCTCGAAAGAGAGGAGCAAGAAACTGAGAAAGGAGCAGGCTGCTCCGTCGGTATTGGTTGGTATTACTGGGAAGAAAGTCCAACGCCCTGTAAGCCACCAGCATCCACCCCGTGACCCCCCCTTCCACGGAGAAAGACATGAACGCAATGATTGAAAAATCCGGAACAGGAATCGAAAAAAGCGGTACTGGAATTGAAAAGAGCGGTACTGGAATTGAACGCAGCGGAACGGGTTCGAAATTGCGCGGACTGTTTGTTGCAATCGCCGCGTCCATGGCAGTTTGGGGCAGCTCATCAGCCATGGCAAGCTCGGAGCAGTTGCTCGTTAGCCAGCAAGAGAATCACTTGACCCTCTCGATCCATGGCTCCGAAGGGATCATACTTGGCGCTGTGCCGACCAGCGGTTTGTCTAGCGGTTATAACCTGTTACCACTTTTCTCTGCACTCCGTTTCAGCGAAACCGGCTCCGTCATACAGCCCCTGGTCGTGGGCAGCGGCAGCGGATCTGCCGGTGAGGTTGTTGGCTCCGGTAGCGGATCTGCTGGCGAAGTCGTCGGTTCCGGTAGCGGATCGGCCGGCGAAGTTGTTGGCTCCGGTAGTGGAGCTGCCGGTGAAGTCGTCGGCTCCGGAAGTGGCGGGCTTGAGGTCGTGGGCTCTGGCAGCGGAGCGGCCGGTGAGGTCGTTGGTTCCGGCAGCGGATCGGCCGGTGAGGTCGTTGGTTCCGGGAGCGGTGGAGCCAACGAGGCTTGCGCGATCGGAGCAGGATTTTTGGTTGTTGGCAGCGGCAGCGGATCGGCTGGGGAAGTCGTCGGCTCCGGGAGCGGCGGTGCCGGTGAGGTTGTCGGTTCAGGCAGCGGCGGCGCCGGTGAGGTCGTCGGCTCCGGCAGCGGCGGCGCCGGTGAGGTCGTCGGCTCCGGCAGCGGATCTGCCGGGGAAAGTGCAGGCTCCTGCGGCATTCAGCCCTGGGGCTATGCCGAGATCGTTTCCGACAGCGAAGGCATGCACGTCATCATTCATCGGGCCGGCGCGAGCGGACTGGAAGAATACCTGGTCGGCTTTTTCTCAGCCCAGTCGGTGGGTTTTTCCCAAGACCGTGATTTCGACCTGAAAGACGGCACCTGGTCGCACGACTTCCTCGCCACGCCCTGAGCCGGGCGAGAAGGATCACCGGGAACGCAAGGGCGTTCCCGGTGATTGGCCAACAGGCCATTGAATGGGCGATCTCAGCAGATTGTCTTGTTGCAAACTCAGACTCCTACAGCGCTGCCCCGGCCTTCTGGTCGGGGCTTTTTTAGCTGTGTCTGCTCGCGCTTGAAGCCGGTGAGCTAATATGCGACGCTCCGCCCAATTGGATAACGAAGCATGGGTAATCGCCTCTCGAAAATCTATACACGTACCGGCGACGATGGCACAACCGGTTTGGGGGACGGCTCGCGTACGCAAAAAGACTCACTGCGAGTGGAGGCTTACGGTACCGTCGATGAACTCAACAGCACGCTTGGCATTTTGATCGCGAGCCTGGCCGACGAAGAGTTGGCGGCGGTCTTGCTCGACGTGCAGCACGACCTTTTCGACCTTGGCGGCGAGCTGTGCGTGCCGGGCATGGAATTGATCAAGGACCGCCACATCACCCGGCTGGAAAAGGAGCTGGATCGACTGAACGTCGACCTGCCTCCGCTGAAGGACTTCATCCTGCCGGGCGGCAGCATGGCCGCCGCGCAGGCTCACCTGGCCAGAACGATTTGTCGACGCGGCGAGCGGCGGGTGATTTCGCTGGCCCGCCAGGAGCCGGTCAACGAGCCCGTCATCCGCTATCTGAACCGTCTTTCCGATCTGCTGTTCGTCATCGCCCGCACGGTCGCCCGGGCCTCGGGCGCCGGCGAAGTACTCTGGAACCACGAGCGTCAAAGATGAGCTTGATTGTTTACACCCACAGTGATTGCCTCGCCCATCGGCCACCGGACGGGCACCCGGAACGCCCCCAACGGCTGGAAGCGGCAATAAGGGGGATCGATCAGCTTGAGCAGGTCGATTGGCGCGAAGCACCCCTGGCTGAAGGCCCCGACCTGGCTCGTATCCATGGTCCGAACTACCTGGAAAACCTGGAGTCAATGGCCGCCAGCGGCAGCCTGATGAGCCTGGACGCCGACACTTACCTGGGCCGCGGCAGCCTCCGTGCGGCGCAATTGGCCGCCGGTGCAGTGTGTCAAGGGGTTGATCAGGTCGTGGCTGAACCCGGCGACGCAGTTTTTGCCGTCGTCCGACCGCCCGGCCATCACGCCGAGTCAGCTCGCGCCATGGGTTTTTGCCTGCTGAACAGCATTGCGGCCGGCGCACGACGCGCCACCGGACATCACCGACTGCAGCGCGTTGCCGTAGTCGACTTCGACGTCCACCATGGCAACGGTACCGAGGCGATTCTGCGTGAGGACGGCAACTGCCTGTTCGTCTCCAGCCACCAGTCGCCGCTCTACCCCGGCACGGGCACGTCCGACGACGCCAGCGCCAACATCATCAACGCCACGCTCACCGCCAATTCAGGCAGCGACGAGTTCCGTTCCCTGTGGACCGAGCGGCTGCTGCCGGCACTGGATGCGTTTCGGCCGGAACTGATTCTGGTCTCGGCCGGCTTTGACGGCCACTGGCGTGACCCTCTGGCGCAGCTTCAGCTCAAGGACGAAGATTTCTACTGGATCGGATTTCAGCTCAGGCAGCTTGCCAGAAGCCATGCCAAGGGCCGATTGGTGGCGAGCCTGGAAGGCGGCTACGATCTGCTGGCCCTGACCGAAAGCGTGCTCGCCTTCGCCGAAGGTATTGAGTAGTAAAGGGCGCAGGATCTGGAGCGGGCGAACGGAATCGAACCGTCATCTTTGGCTTGGGAAGCCAAGGTAATCACCATTATACGACGCCCGCCACAAGGGCTCATTTCCCAGCATTAAAGCGCAGCGGCCTGCGGATTGCAACCGGCAATCCGCAGGCCGGGTTCCAAGCCAGCCGGCGTTATTGTTTGCCCTGCAGCTTGAGTAACTGATGTTCGTGCGCCAGCCCCTTACTCAAGCTCACACACATCAATACCAGCACGAAGGCAAACGGTAGCCCGGTACTCACCGCGCCCGCCTGCAATGCATTCAGTGCCGCGGCGCCGCCCACCGCTAACAAGATCGCCGCCATGGCGCCTTCGGCCAGTACCCAGAACACGCGCTGGGCCGTCGGCGCATCGGTCTTGCCGCCGGAGG
>CAZUTZ010000256.1:0-3814 GCA_964623655.1 uncultured Wenzhouxiangella sp. | reverse complement strand
GAGCGGGCATGCATCTTGTCATCCACCAGGTGGTTGAGCTTGAGCATGTACATGTATCCCACCGTAACAGGGCGGTCAAAGGGGTCACCGGTACGGCCGTCGAACAGCGTGGTCTGACCCGATTCGGGCAGATCGGCCATCTTGAGCAGCTTCTTGATCTCGACCTCGTCGGCGCCGTCGAAGACGGGTGTGCCCATGGGCACGCCGCCGGCGAGATTGCCGGCCATTTCCATGACTTCCTCATCGGAGAACTGGTCCATGTCGACCCGTCCTTCGCGATCGGAGTTGTAGATCTCGCCGATGAACTGCCTGACCTCTTCGGTCTTGCGCTGTTCTTCGAGCATGCCCTCGATCTTCTTGCCGAGGCCGCGCGCAGCCCATCCCAGATGCGTTTCCAGTACCTGGCCGATGTTCATGCGCGAGGGCACGCCCAGCGGGTTCAAGACGATGTCGACCGACGTGCCGTCTTCCATGAACGGCATGTCCTCGGTCGGCACGATGGTCGAGATCACGCCCTTGTTGCCGTGGCGGCCGGCCATCTTGTCGCCGGGCTGCATGCGCCGCTTGACCGCCAGGTAGACCTTGACCATCTTCAGCACGCCCGGTGCCAGATCGTCGCCGCGGGTGATCTTGGCCTTTTTCTCCTCGAAGCGCTTGTCAAAGAGCTTGCGCTGCTTTTCGATCTGGCGGCTGGCCCGCTCGAGCTGGTCCTGCGCCTCGTCGTTGCGCATGCGCAGCTTGAACCAGTCGTCGCGCTTCAGGTCGGCCAGGAAGGTCTTGGTGACCTTGTCGCCTTTCTTGATGCCCGTCGGACCCTTGTCGACGACCTCGCCGACCAGCACCGACTCCAGGCGCGCGAAGATCGCGTTTTCCATGATGCGCAACTGATCGTCCATGTCCTTCTTGACCCGGCGAATCTCGTCCTTTTCGATCGAGATCGCGCGCGCATCCTTGTCCACGCCTTCGCGGGTAAAGACCTGCACATCAATGACCGTGCCGTCCATGCCCGACGGCACGCGCAGGGAGGTGTCCTTGACGTCCGACGCCTTCTCGCCAAAGATCGCCCGCAGGAGCTTTTCTTCCGGCGTGAGCTGGGTTTCGCCCTTGGGCGTAACCTTGCCGACCAGAATATCGCCGGCCTTGACCTCGGCGCCGATGAACACGATGCCGGCCTCGTCGAGCTTGTTCAGGGTCGACTCGCCGACGTTGGGAATATCGGCCGAAATCTCTTCGGTGCCGAGCTTGGTGTCGCGAGCGACACAGGTCAGCTCCTCGATGTGGATCGAGGTGAAGCGGTCTTCCTGGACCACGCGCTCGGAGATCAGGATCGAGTCTTCGAAGTTGTAGCCGTTCCAGGGCATGAAGGCGACCAGCATGTTCTGGCCCAGGGCCAACTCGCCCAGATCGGTCGACGGGCCGTCGGCCAGCACGTCGCGCCTGGCGACCGTATCGCCCACCTTGACCAGCGGGCGCTGGTTCATGCAGGTGTTCTGGTTGGAGCGGGTGTACTTGGTCAGGTTGTAGATATCCACGCCCGGATCATCCTCGCCCACTTCATCTTCGTTGGCGCGAACCACGATGCGGCCGGCATCGACCTGATCGACCACGCCGCCTCTCAGGGCCACGGTGGTGACGCCGGAATCGGTGGCGACGACGCGCTCCATGCCGGTGCCGACCAGCGGCTTGTCGACGCGCAGCGTCGGCACCGCCTGGCGCTGCATGTTCGAGCCCATCAGGGCACGGTTGGCGTCGTCGTGTTCCAGGAACGGCACCAGGGAAGCAGCGACGGAAACGATCTGGCGCGGCGAGACGTCCATGTATTGAATCTCGCTGGGCTGCTGCAGGGCGAATTCACCCATGTGGCGGCACGGCGTCAGTTCATCGACGAAACGACCCTGGTCGTCCAGATCAGCATTGGCCTGGGCGATGACGTACTCGCCCTCCTCGATGGCCGAAAGGAACTCGACCTCGTCGGTCACCTGCCCGTCGCGCACGCGGCGGTAGGCGGTTTCGAGGAAACCGTACTGGTTGGTGCGGCTGTAGCAGGCCAGCGAGTTGATCAGGCCGATATTGGGACCTTCCGGTGTTTCAATCGGGCACAGGCGACCGTAATGCGTCGGGTGCACATCGCGGACCTCGAAGCCGGCCCGCTCACGGGTCAGGCCGCCCGGGCCCAGCGCCGAGACGCGCCGCTTGTGGGTCACTTCCGAGAGCGGATTGTTCTGATCCATGAACTGCGACAGCTGCGAGGAGCCGAAGAATTCCTTGACCGCCGCAGCCACCGGCTTGGCGTTGATCAGGTCCTGCGGGGTCAGGCCTTCGCTTTCGGCCACGCTCAAACGCTCGCGCACGGCGCGCTCGACGCGCACCAGGCCGATACGAAAAACGTTTTCGGCCATCTCGCCGACCGAGCGCACCCGGCGGTTGCCCAGGTGATCGATATCGTCGACCACGCCGTTGCCGTTGCGGATATCGATCAGCACCTTGAGCACGGCCAGAATGTCGTCCCGGTCCAGCACGCCCGGACCGGTGATTTCCTTGCGGCCCACGCGGCGGTTGAACTTCATGCGACCGACAGATGAAAGGTCGTAGCGCTCAGGCGTGAAGAACAGATTCTTGAACAGATTCTGCGCCGCTTCCTTGGTCGGCGGCTCGCCCGGGCGCATCATCTTGTAAATCTCCCACAGCGCCTCCAGCTCGTTGCTGGTCGGATCGATGCGCAGGGTGTTGGAGATATACGGGCCCTGGTCGAGATCGTTGACGTAGAGAATGTCGAATTTCTTGACCTTGTTCTCGCGCAGCTGCCCGAGCGCTTCCTCGGTGATCTCATCATTGGCCCGAGCGACCAGCTCACCGGTCTCGGTGTCGACCACGTTGTGCGCCAGGATCTTGCCGATCAGGTAATCATCCGGCACCTCCAGGGTGCTGACGCCGGCCTCGGCGATCATCTTGACGTGGCGCGCAGTGATACGCCGGTCCTTGGCGACAATGACGTTGCCTTCCTTGTCGACGATATCGAACAGCGCGCTCTCGCCGCGCAGGCGCTCCGGCACCAGGTCGATCTTCGCGTCGCCCTTGCGCAGCGTCACCTTCGTCTTGTCGAAGAAGAAGCTGAGAATCTCTTCTTCCTCCATTCCCAAAGCGCGCAGCAGGATGCTCACCGGCAGCTTGCGCCGGCGATCGATGCGGGTAAAAACACAGTCCTTGGGATCAAACTCGAAATCCAGCCACGATCCGCGATAGGGAATCACGCGCGCCGAGAACAGCAGCTTGCCGGAGGAATGCGTCTTGCCGCGGTCATGATCGAAGAACACGCCCGGCGAGCGGTGCATCTGGTTGACAATGACTCGCTCGGTGCCGTTGACGATGAACGTCCCCGTGTCGGTCATCAGCGGCAGGTCGCCCATGTAGACGTCCTGCTCGATGACGTTCTTGATCTTCTTGTTGCGCGCAGGAGAGTCCTTGTCGAGGATCACCAGACGCACGGTCACCCGCAGCGGGGCACCGTAGCTCATGCCGCGCAGCTTGCACTCGGTGACGTCGAACTCCGGATCCCCGAGTCGATAGCTGACATACTCCAGCCTGGCATTGCCGGAATAACTTTCTATGGGAAACACTGAAGACAGCGCACCGTGCAAGCCGACCTCGTCCCGATCTGCGGCGGGCGCTTCCACCTGCAGAAACTGCTTGTAGGAATCGATCTGAGTCGACAGCAGGAACGGAACCTCAAGAACCTGGGGATGTTTGCCGAAGTCCTTTCGAATGCGCTTCTTTTCCGTGAAGGAGTAGCTCATGAGCGTGTTACCCACCTGAT
>CAZUTZ010000255.1:0-3843 GCA_964623655.1 uncultured Wenzhouxiangella sp. | reverse complement strand
CTGGTCAGGCTGGGGCTGGTCTCCGAGCGCGACCTGGCCAAGGCCCAGTCCGAGTTGCTCGACATCCCGCTGATCAGCGACAAGGATTACCCGGAAGACGCCCCGGTGGTCGAGGACATTGCGCTGCGCTACATGAAGCAGCAGCACCTGGTGCCGATTCGCGTCGACGATTCCACCATCGAGGTGGTCATGGCCGATCCGCAGGACAGTTTTGCCCTCAAGGCCCTGCAAATGGCCACCGGCAAAGAGGTTTTGCCGCGGGTCGGCATCGCCTCGGAAATCGACAACACCATCGAGCGCTATTTCGGCGGCGGCAAGTCGGCCATGGGCCAGATCGCTGAAAGCCTTGCCGGCGAGGGTGGCGGGGATGACGAAGAAGATGTCGAGCACCTGCGTGACCTGGCGTCCGAGGCACCGGTCATTCGCCTGGTCAACCTGATTTTGCAGCGTGCGGTCGAGTCGCGAGCCTCGGACATTCACATCGAGCCTTTCGAGAATCGTCTCAAGGTGCGCTACCGCATCGACGGCGTGCTGCAGGAAGTCGAAGCACCACCGGCGCGGTCGACGGCGGCAGTCATTTCGCGCGTCAAGATCATGGCCCGGCTCAACATCGCAGAGCGCCGTCTGCCGCAGGACGGCCGCATCATGCACCGGGTCGGCGGTCGGGAACTGGACCTGCGTGTCTCCACCGTGCCGACCGCGCACGGGGAGAGTGTGGTCATGCGAATCCTGGACCGCGAGGCCGTGGTGCTGGACTTCGCCAGCCTGGGGTTCGCCGAGGATGCCCGCCGAACCTTCATCAAGGCGCTGGAAATGCCCCACGGCATCATTCTGGTCACCGGTCCGACCGGGTCGGGTAAAACGACTACCCTGTACACGGCGCTCAGCCAGCTCAACACGCCCGAGCGCAAGATCATCACCGTTGAAGACCCGATCGAATACCAGATCGAGGGCATCAATCAGATCCAGGCCAAGGCCTCGATCGGCCTGGACTTTGCCAGCGCCCTGCGCTCCATCGTGCGTCAGGATCCGGATGTGATCATGATCGGCGAAATGCGCGACCTGGAAACGGCCAAGATCGCCATTCAGTCCGCGCTCACCGGTCACCTGGTGCTGTCGACCCTGCACACCAACGATGCCGCCGGGGGTGTTACCCGAATGCTGGACATGGGTGTGGAGGATTACCTGCTGACCTCCACCGTCAACGCCATCATGGCCCAGCGCCTGGTGCGTCGTCTGGACCCGGAGACCCGGGAGGCTTACCAGGCGCTGCCGGAGTTCGTCAAGGAACTGGGTCTGAGAGCGTTGACTGATGTCGATCCGGTCACCCTGTACCGGCCGGGCAGCTCCGAGGCCAGTCCGACCGGCTACAAGGGCCGGACCGGCATCCACGAAATCCTGTTGCTGAGCGATGAAATCCGGCGCATGGTCATGAAGCACGCGACTTCGGCCGAAATCGAGCGCCACGCGCGCACCGAAGGCATGCGCACGATGTACGAGGACGGCCTGCTGAAGGCACTGGCCGGTGAGACTTCGGCCGAGGAAGTCCTGCGCGTGACCCAGGAGGCGTGAGCTTGGAGCATCATGGCGCTTTTTGAGTACAAGGCGGTCAGTCCGGCAGGCGCCACCCTGACCGGCGAGATGGAGGCACCCAGCCAGGATCTGGTGATCGCGCGCCTGCAGGAAATGGGCAATATCCCGCTATCGGCGCGCGAGGTCGGCAGCGGGTTTCGCCTGGACAATCTTCTGCGCGGACGGCGTCACCTCAACCAGCGCGAAGTCGGCGATCTGACCCAGCAGCTTTCCACTCTGCTGGGCGCCGGTCTGCCGCTGGACCGCTCGCTGGGCATTCTTGCCGAGCTGGCAGAGAACGATCGTGTTCAGGATACAGTCGAGAAAGTCCGTAATCACGTGCGCGAAGGGGGTTCATTGTCCGACGGGCTGGAGCAGCGCCACGGACAGTTCTCGCGCTTTTACGTCAACATGGTGCGGGCCGGCGAGATCGGTGGATCACTGGACCAGACCCTGGCGCGCATGGCCGAATATCTTGAGCGGGCCAAGGAACTCAAGGACGGCGTCGTCTCGGCCTTGATTTATCCGATTTTGCTGGTCGTGCTGGCCGTTGCCTCGCTGCTTTTGCTCATGGTCTACGTGATACCCCAGTTCACGCCCATGTTTGAAGACTTCGGCGGTGACCTGCCCTGGCTGACCCGAGTGGTCGTTGGCGTTGGCGACGTGCTGCAGAATTACTGGTGGGCGCTGATCGGTACGGCGCTGATTCTCGTGCTGTGGTTTCGCGGGCAGATGCGCAACGCCAAGACCCGGCGGCGTTGGGATGCGCGCTTTCTGGCTACGCGCTGGCTGGGCGATATCCTCGCCAAGATTGAAACCGCGCGCCTGACCCGCACCACCGGAACGCTCCTGGTCAATGGCGTGCCGCTGCTTTCGGCACTTTCCATTGCAAAAAATGTCATGAGTAACACGGTGCTTGCCGAAGACGTGGCCGAGGCCGCCAAGAAGGTCAAGACCGGCTCGCCGCTGGCCAAAGCGCTGGCCGGGAATGATCACTTCCCGCGCCTGGCATTGCAGATGGTCAACGTCGGCGAGGAAACCGGCAAGCTCGACGAGATGCTTTTGAAGGTGGCCGATACCTACGACCGCGAGGTCAAGGTCACGATTGATCGCCTGATGGCAATGCTGGTCCCGGCGCTGACGCTGAGTCTGGCCCTGCTGATCGGGGTGATTGTGATGTCGGTGCTGATGGCCA
Source organism: uncultured Wenzhouxiangella sp. (assembly GCA_964623655.1). Lineage (GTDB taxonomy): Bacteria > Pseudomonadota > Gammaproteobacteria > Xanthomonadales > Wenzhouxiangellaceae > Wenzhouxiangella. Next base: position 1,076 of record CAZUTZ010000255.1, on the reverse strand, counting down.
TCCTGAGCATCAATGAACTGATCGTCTAATCGTGGACGTGTAAAAGGGGTCGATGGGGCCCGAACTGTCGAGAGCGAAATAGCACAATGACTAACCTGAAAACCAATCAAGGCTTCTCCCTGATCGAATTGCTGGTGGTGCTGGTGATTCTTGGTCTGATCGCCGGTCTGGTCGTGCCGAACGTGATGCAGCGCGGCGAAGATGCCAACGTGCGCGTGGCCAAGGCGGAAATTCAGCGACTGTCGATGGCGGTCGATGAGTTTTATCTGGATACCGGGCGAGCGCCGCGCGAGTTGCGTGAACTGGTCGAGCGGCCTTCGAACGTCCGGAACTGGAACGGTCCGTACGTCAACTCCTCCAATCTGCGCGATCCCTGGGACAACCCCTACAATTACCGTTTTCCCGGCCAGCACCGCTCGTTCGATATCTACAGCCACGGTCGTGACGGCTCGCCGGGTGGTGAGGGTCCTGATGCGATGGTGACCAACTGGGACTAACCCCAGTTAACAGTCATCGCCGTCTGACCCCCGTGCTGGACCTGTCTTTCCGAATCCCGGCAAAACCGCGAGGTTTCTCGCTGGTCGAGTTGATGGTGGTCATGGTGTTGATCACCCTGCTGTTTGCCGTGGTTGGCGTGTCGGTCAGCCGCTCGGTCGGCGGTGCCGAGATTCGTAACGCCGAAAGAGAAATCGTCGCCGGGCTACGGCATACCCGCGGACAGGCCATCATCAATCGCGAGCAGGAAATCTTCTCGGTCGATGCGAATAGCCGCACCTGGAAGGCAGCCGGTCGCGATCCGGTGCCGTTGCCGGATGGCCTGGAAATCACCTTGAACACGGGGCGTTCGGAGTTGACGGGCGAGGGTGCGGGCGGTATCCGTTTTTTCCCCGATGGCGCTTCGACCGGCGGCAGCATCGTGTTGACCGCGCAGGAGAGGGAGTGGCACATCGCCGTGGCCTGGCTGACCGGTGAAATCAGCCGCGACCGCGAGCGTGAGGATTGGCGCAATCAATGATGAGGGCTGCTGCACGCCGCCAGCATCGCCAGCGCGGGTTCACCCTGATCGAGGTCATGGC
>CAZUTZ010000254.1:0-3848 GCA_964623655.1 uncultured Wenzhouxiangella sp. | reverse complement strand
GCATCGCCGGCATGGGCTCGGTGGCTTACTACTTCGTGCGCAAGGCGCCGGTGGCCTACACCGTTCTGGGCGCATTGATCATCGGCCTGGCCCTGGTGTTTTCCCACCTGGCGCGCTGGTGGAACATGCCCATGGTGATGTGGACCATGGTAATCAACGGCCACTTCAACTTCGGCTCATGGATGTTCATTGGCATCCTGGTGCTTTCGGTTCATCTGGTGCTGGGCTTGTTGCTCGCCGTCTCGCACATGGACTTCATCTTCGAACGCTTCAAAGCACTGGGCTTCGTGCGCAACATTCTGATCACTCTGCGCGAATCCAATCTGTTCGTGGGCTTGTTCGGCTTTGTCGGCTTCTTCGGCGTGATCTACTCCGGGTTCCTGCTGACCCAGGCCGTGGGCATTCCGCTTTGGGGCACCTCGCTGATTCCCGTGTTGTGGGTGATCTCGGGTTCGGTCGCGGCCATCGCCATGCTGGAGTTGATGTATGTCATGGGCTGGGTCGATGAGCGGGTGTCGATTTTTGGCATGAAGCTCGGTCTTGGCCTGGACGCCGTAAAGCTGCTCGCAATCCTGGCCTTCCTGCACGTCGCGGTCAATCTCGGATCGGCCGGCGCCCGCTTGGGGGCGGAGGAAATGATCTCCGGCTCGCTGGCCCTGATGACCTGGGGTGGCGTGGTCTTTATCGGGATCCTGATCCCGATGGTCATTGCTGCGTGGATGATGTTTGCCGGCAAGAGCAAGCCGCTGATCGTCGTCTCCGCTGTCTCTGCCCTGGCCGGTGTACTGTTCTTGCGAGCCGCCGTACTGCTTGCTGGCGTCTGGGAGCCTCTGGTTGTCTAGATAAGAGTTCTTCGCCTCTTCAACGGCAAGCAGTAGGAAGCCCCGGGCCAAGGCCCGGGGCTTTTTTCGTGGGTTGGGTCTTTTAGTCTTCGAGCAACCAGCGGCTCAGCCAGTCGTTGACCTCGCCGTAGAAATGACGCGAATTCGGGCCGCTCATGATCCAGTGGACTTCGTCCGGATAGACCAGCAGACGACTCTCGACCTGCTGGCGCTGGAGCGCGGTCCACAGCTCCAGCGTATTGGCCAGCGGGACGCGTTCATCCTTGACCCCAATGGTGACCAGGATCGGCGTTTCCCATTGATCGGCATACATCAGCGGGTTCTGATCCAGCCAGACTTCCGGAATTTCCCACGGCGGCCCGCCCAGGTTGGCTTCGCGATGGAAAACGGCGTCGCTGGTGCCCCACTGGGTGATGAGATTGACCAGGCCGGCGTGGCTGACCAGGCAGCGGTAGCGGTCGGTCGCACCCAGCATCCAGTTTGCCAGATGTCCACCGTAGCTGGCCCCGCCCGCGCACTGGCGGTCGCCGTCGATGAATGAGAAGCGCTCGATCGCTTGATCGGCGCCCTGGTTGATCTCGTCAGCCGGGCCGCGCAAAGGATCGCCCTGAATGGCTCGGGCGAAGTCCTCGCCGAATCCGGTCGAGCCTTTGAAGTTGGTGAGCAGAATGACGAAGTCGCTGCCGGCCAGCAGGTGGTAATTCCAGCGCAGGTGGGGGCTGTCGGTCCACATGGAGTGCGGTCCGCCGTGCATCAACACCAGCAAGGGATACTGCTTCGACGGATCAAAACCGGCCGGTCTGACCAGCATGTTGTGGATGCGGCGTCCCTCATCGCTTTCAAACCAGAAATGCTCGACCGGCTGAAGGTCAAGTTCGGCCGAGCGATCGCCGGTGAAGTTGGTCAAGGCCGCGTGGCCGCCCTCTTCCAGATCGATCCTGACCACCTCAGGGAACTGGCGGGCGCTGGAAAAGCTGGCCACCAGGGTCGGATGATCGGGGTCGCTGGAAATGGCCAGGCTGCTGTAGGCGCCTTCTGACTGGTCGAACGCCAACTCGGCTTCTCCGCCTTCGGTACTGCCGCGAAAAACGCGCACCAGTCCGGCATCCTGTGCCAGCAAGAACACCTCGTCGCCGGACGGCGAGACCGCATAGCCGCTGACGCGACGGGTGTCCGGCAGCGTGATTTCGCGCTGATTGTCCATGCTCGGCCAATCCATGGCCATCAGACGAGAAGCGTTGAAGACGTATTCCGTGCGCGGAGTGCGCACGGCAAACATGGTGTTGCCGTCCTCGCTGAATCGGACGCCGGACCAGTTGTCGCTTCCCTCGGGCTCGTCGTCGCCGGTCAGGCGCTGCGGTTCGCCGCCGCCGGCCGGCACCTGCCACAGGTCGGTGTTGGTGAAGTCGAAGGCAAACCGGTCGCGGTTGCTGCTGGCGACGAAAACAAGCGATTGGCCGTCCGGCGTCCAGACCGGGTGTAGCTCACTGCCGCCGGCGGTGCGGGAGCCGTCGAAGCCGGGCATGGCGACCAGGTCGGTGCCGGCAAGCAGATCCACGGCCTCGCTTTCGCCCAGGGTCTGAACGAAGACTCGCGGCTGGCGCTCGTCCAGCCAGGTATTCCAGTTCCGGTTCGGGAAACCGGTAAACGTCATGACGTTGTAGTCGCGAGCTTCTTCTTCCTCGCGAATTTCCCGGCTATCCTCGTCGGACATGGCGTCTCGATGGACGGTACTGGTAAACGCGATGCGTTCGCCGTCCGGGGAGAATACCGGGCGGCGGGCGCCGGTGCTGATCGAGGTCACGGGGCGAGCTTCCCCGCCGGCGACCAGGTCCAGGACATGGATCTGTGACTCGTCATCACCGTCTCGGCGGGCTGCAAAGGCAATGCGCCGGCTATCGGGGCTCCAGCTCACGTGGGCCTCGCCGCCGCTGCTGAACGTCAACTGACGTGGATCCTCGCTGCCGTCAACGTGGATCAGCCAGAGATTGCTTTCGGCGTCATCCGAGTCATAGGCCGGATGCTGCACACTGACCACGGCCAGCCGGCCGTCCGGACTCAGTGACGGCGCGCCGACCCTGGGCATCAGCCAGAGGTCTTCATGGGTGATGGGCCTGAGCGAGTTGTCGGCCAACACGCTGCCGGCCAGGAAGGCAAGAGTGAGCAGCATCATGGCTGCCTTCAGTTTGTGCATATCGTGCACGCTCCTTGGGGTGGGCTTGAGAAAAAGAGTCAGCAGTATACGAATTGGGTCAAGTGCGGTTCAAGGCGCACTGCCCGACAGATCGCCGACGGTGGCGCTAGAATAAGCCATCATTCCAATCGCTTATGAAGGGTCCAGGCTGTGCCCAGCTTTGATGTCGTCTCTGAAATCAACCACCACGAGCTGGCCAACGCCGTGGATCAGGCCAACCGTGAAGTCACCACGCGATTCGACTTCAAGGGAACCGACTCGTCATTCGAGTTGGCGGAAAAGGTCATCGTGCTGAAAACCGAATCCGAATTTCAGCTCCAGCAAATGGTCGAGATTCTTTACGCCAAGCTGGCCAAGCGCGGCATCGATCTGGCCGCGATCGACCCGCAGGAGCCCGTGATCATGGCCAAGACGGCGACCCGGCAGCTATTGGTCAAAGAGGGAATCGACGCCGATATCGCGCGGAGTATCGTCAAGAAAATCAAGGCAGAAAAGCTGAAAGTTCAAGCTGCCATTCAAGGCGATCAAGTGAGAGTCACGGGCAAAAAACGGGATGATCTGCAGCAGACGATCCAGATGCTGAAAAACGCAGAGCTGGATCTGCCGCTGCAGTTCACCAACTTCCGGGACTAGACTACAGCTCGACTGTTGGAGGTTTTGATCGGGCTGTGTAAAAAAGCCCCTCACGCAGAGACGCTGAAACGCAGAGGTCGCGGAGCAATAAACTTTACTTTCCTCTGCGTTCTCCGCGTCTCTGCGCCTCTGCGTGATGCATTTAATGCAGCCGGTGCTCCCACGCCGTGTTCAGGCTT
>CAZUTZ010000253.1:0-3876 GCA_964623655.1 uncultured Wenzhouxiangella sp. | reverse complement strand
CTGCCCGCGGCGCTTGTGCGACGGCCCTTCGGGAGCCACTGTGCTGGCGCGACTCTGCGTTGCGTTCCTTGGAAAGGGCTTGCCATTCCCTGCGGAACGCGCCTTGATTCGCGCCAGCACAGTGGCTCTGAGCGTTACCTAATTAGCCGCTTGGCCCACTAGCCTACGGAGCTGGTCGAGCGCCGATCAAACACTGTCAACAGGGTTCAGCCCACGGCAACAGCCTGGTTGAGGATCTCCAGCAGATCGGTGCCGCCCGCACTTCGAGAGGCACCGGTCAGATGTGCTTCCACGAGCCGCCGGCAGTGTCCGGCATCGGCTTCGACCAGTGAGCGCTTGACGGCCGGCAGGACCGCCGGCGGCATGCTCAGGCGGTTCAGGCCAAGACCGAGCAGCAGGCGGGCGGTGCGTTCATTACCGGCCATTTCGCCGCAGACGGTGACGTTGATGCCCTTGCGGCGACCGGCGTCCTTGATGGCCTTGAGCAGCGTCAATACGGCCGGATGTGCAGGGTCGTAGATGTAGTTGACGAGTTCGTCGGAGCGGTCGATGGCCAGCAGATACTGGATCAAATCGTTGGTGCCGATGGAGAAGAAGTCCAGCTCCTCGGCCAACTCATCGGCAATGAGCGCTGCGGCGGGCGTTTCGATCATGCCGCCGACCGGCAACTCCGGGTCGACATGGATACCCTCGCCGCGCAATTCTTCCCGGCAGCGCGCCACGACCGCGCGTGCCTGGCGGACTTCTTCGCGCTGGGTCAGCATCGGCAGCAGGATTTCCACCGGCCCGTGCGCGGAGGCGCGCAGGATGGCGCGCAGCTGCTGGCGGAACAGATCGCCGAGGGCCAGCGACAGGCGAATGCCGCGCAGCCCCAGAGCCGGATTGGGGCCTTGGGTGAAGGCCAGCTGCCTGGGCAGTTTGTCGCCGCCGACATCCAGCGTGCGGATGGTGATGGGGCGGCCCTGCATTCTCTCGACGCCGTCGCGATAGACCAGGTACTGCGACTGTTCATCGGGCAGGGACTCGCCAAGATAAAGATACTCGGTGCGCATCAGCCCGACGCCCTCGACTTCGGCCTCTCGGCAGCGGTCGAACTCCGCGGCGAGGTCGGCGTTGCCGAGCAGCTGAAACGGCTCATCGTCGCGTGTTCTGGACGGACGACGCAGGTAGCGCCTGAGATCGACCAGGCGACGCTGCCAGGCCTCGCGCTTGTCGCGGTAGTGGCTGAGCAGCCCTTCGTCCGGATTGGCCAGCACCGCGCCATAGTGGCCGTCCAGAATGACGACCTCGTCTTCGTTGAGCAGCTCCAGCGCCCGCGCAACACCGACCAGCATGGGGATTTCCAGGCTGCGCGCGAGGATGGCCGAGTGCGACCACGGACCGCCGTGTTCGGTGATCAGTCCGGCGACCTTGCGCTGTGCCAGCACGGTCATTTCCGCCGGACCCAGTTCGTCGGCCACCAGCACGGTGTTGTCCAGTTCGTGCGGGACCTGGTTGCCGATCAGCGCTGCCGGCTGGTCGGCCAACTCGCGCTGGACCAGACTCACGGTCTGCTCCAGGTCCTCCCGCCGCAGCGACAGATAGTCGTCGGCCATGCGCTTGAATTCAGCCTGCAAAACCTCGGTCTGGCGCATCAGCGCCCATTCGGCGTTGATGCGCTGGTCGCGCACCAGCGTCGCGGTGGCATCGATCAGCATGGGGTCGCGCAGAATCAGGCGATGCGCTTCGAGCAGCTCGCGCGCGGTGTCGCCACCGCGCTCGTCAAGACGCTGCAGCAGCCCCTGCAGGAACGTTTCGCCGCGGCTGAACGCCGCCTGCAGGCGCTCGATTTCGGGCTCGACCGCGTTGGCTTTGAGGTGATATTCCGGGATGAACAGCTCGCCGGGTGTGAGGCGATGAACGCGGCCGATGGCGATGCCGCTGGTCACCCCCAGACCGCTTAAGGCAAAGCTCATTCGTCTTCCCCGAAGCGGTTTTCGATGAGTTCCTGTACAGCTGCCATGGCCTCGACTTCATCCTCGCCTTCGGCGCGCAGGAGCAGTTCCTCGCCGCAGGGTGCGGCCAGCAGCAACACGCCCATGATCGACTTGGCGTTGACGCGGCGCCCGTCGCGTTCGACCCAGACCTGCGCTTCAAAGCGGCTGGCCGTCTGGACCAGCTTGCTGGCCGCGCGCGCGTGCAGGCCGAGCCGGTTGACGAGCTTGATCCGGCGCTCGATCACGGGTAGACGATGCCCTGGCGACCACCGTAGTGGGCCAGGGCAGCCAGTTCCGGCGCGGGCTTTTCGGCGTGATTGAGTACCTTGAGCAGCATCGGCAGATTGACTCCGGAGACCACCGGCCAGGCGTGACTGCGGGCGGCCTGCGCCGCCAGATTGTGCGGCGTGGCGCCGGGCAGATCGGTCAGGATCAAGACCTCGCCGCGATGGCCTGCCCGATCCAGAACACGGTCCAGTTCGGCCAGGCCCCGTTGCGGATCAGTCCGACTGCCGATCGCCACCACAGGCAGGCTCAGTTCGTGTCCGACGATCTCCTCGGCCTGCAGGCGCAGCGACTCGCCGACGCCCGGATGGGTCACCAGGACGACGACGGTCATGTCTTGAGTTCGCGATGGCTGATGATGACGCGCTGCCCGTCGTCCTGCAGGGCGCTGCCCATGCGGTCGACCAGGTAGACCGAACGGTGCTGTCCGCCGGTGCAGCCGATGGCGATGGTCAGCAGGCTGCGCTGGTCCTCGATCAGCGCCGGTATCCATTGACGGATGAAGCCGAGCACGTCGCTGTAGAACTGCTCGACCCGGTCTTGCGTTTCCAGCCAAGCGCGGACCTCGCTGTCCAGGCCGGTACGCGGGCGCAGTTCCGGAATCCAGTAGGGATTGGGCAGGCAGCGGGCGTCAAATACGAAGTCCACGTCCAGCGGCACGCCGTTTTTGAACCCGAAAGATTCCAGCACCACTGATTGCAGTCCGCCTGAACCGGCCTGGCCGACACTGCGCAAGACCTGCCGGCGCAGCTGGTGGACGTTGGTCTCGGTGGTGTTGATGATCCAGTCGGCGCGGTCGCGCAGCGGCGAGAGCAATTCGCGTTCGCTGGCGATCGCGGCTTCCAGTCCGCTGCTTTCCGCCAATGGATGACGCCGCCGGGTTTCACTGAAGCGGCGCGCCAGCACTGAAGTGTCGGCCTCCAGGAAGAGTAGACGAAAACCCAGATCGTCGGTGTTGTGGTCGAGCAGAGCGGTCAGGCGCTCCAGGCCGTCGGACCCGGTGCGCGCATCGATGCCGATGGCCACCCGGGCATAGCGCGACGGGCTGGAGCGAATTTCGTCGACCAGGCCGGCCAGCAGCCCGCCGGGCAGGTTGTCGATGCAGTAATAGCCCAGGTCCTCCAGCGCGTCCAGGGCCAGCGATTTGCCGCTGCCCGACAGTCCGCTGATGACCAGCATGGGAACCGACTGGGTGCTCATTCCGGTTCGGCCATCAAGCGTGCGTGGCGGCTGAGGAATTCACCGGCCGCATCGAATCCCTTCATTCGCAGCATGAAGTCGCGCACCGCGACTTCAGCCATGACCGCCAGGTTGCGCCCGACCAGCACCGGCAGGTTGATCTGCGGAATATCCAGCTCGCACACGCGGCGCTGGCCGAAGTTTCCGCGCAGGCGGTCGCCGGCGTCGGGAAGAGGGGCGGGGGGGTGTAAGTGGATGATCAGGCGCAAGTATTTGCTTGCCTTGACCGTGGCATCGCCGAACATGCGGCGCACGTTCAAGATGCCCAGTCCGCGCACCTCCAGACAGTCGGCCAGCATGGGCGGACAACGGCCTTCGACGACATCGGGCGTGAGCTGGGTGAACTCGGGGGCATCATCGGCGATCAGCCGGTGAC
>CAZUTZ010000252.1:0-3894 GCA_964623655.1 uncultured Wenzhouxiangella sp. | reverse complement strand
GCTCCATTCCCCAAGCGCCGCCAGGCCGTTCATGCGCGCCCGATGCAGCAGAATCTGTTGCGCCTTTTCACGATTGCCCTTCGGGTCTTCGGCCCAGGTTTTCAGGCATTCGGCCTGCAGGGCGCGACCGTAGGAAAAGCTCAGCGGCCACGGCATATCGCCCATCTTGTTCATGGCGTCCAGGTGCGCGGTGGCCTCGACATCGCCCTGACCACCGGACAGAAAGACAATACCCGCCGTCGAGGCCGGTACGGCGTTGAGCAGGCAGTCCACCGTGGCTTCGGCCACGTCTTCAACCCCGGCCCGGTCGCTGGCGTCACTGCCGGAAATGACCATGGAGGCTTTCAGTACGGTGCCCTCCAGCATGACGTTTTGCTCGTAAAGTTGCGCGAACAGCGCTTTCAGCGTGGCCTCGGTGACGTCGAAGGAGGTATCCAGATCGTGGGCGCCGTCCATCAGCACTTCGGGCTCGACAATGGGCACGATGCCGGCTTCCTGGCACAGCGCGGCATAGCGCGCCAGGGCGTGGGCATTGGCGTCGATGCAGGCGCGCGACGGAATGTCCTCACCGATGGTAATCACCGCCCGCCATTTGGCAAACTTGGCGCCCAACTTGACGTATTCGGCCAGGCGCTCGCGCAGCCCGTCCAGACCTTCGGTGACCTTTTCGCCGGCGAACCCGGCCAGCGGCTTGGCGCCGGCGTCGACCTTGATGCCGGGCAGAATGCCCGCCTGTTCCATCACCTTGGGCAGCGGCGTGCCGTCCGGCAGGGACTGGCGGATGGTCTCGTCGAACAGGATGGCGCCGGAAATATGGTCGCCAAGACCTGAAGTCGTGAGCATCATCGAGCGGTAGTCAAGCCGGTTGGCTTCGGTGCTTTCGACGTTGACGCTGTCGAAGCGCTTCTTGATGGTGCCGCTGGACTCATCAATCGCCAGGATGCCCTTACCCGGCGCAACGAGTGCCTGCGCAATTTCTACCAGCTTTTCGTAATGGTCGCTCATGATGGCTCCGGAGGATTGAGTGGATGCACTGCTATTGTAGCGAGCCCTTTCGATAAGTTCTTTACCGGTTACGCCCGGAGCGCTTCGCCGCGGCGCTCATTTGCGCAAGAATCCGCTCCAGATCCTGACTGGCCTGCTCCACTTCGCTCCAGCGCGCAATTGCAGCGAAGCGGTCCTGCTCCCGCCGCACGGCCACCAGTTCTTCGCCCAGACGATCAACCCGCCAGTAGGCAGCGCTCAGTTTTTTGCGCGCAGACGGTGTCCCCCAGCGTTTCAGGCCGTCCTCCAGACGCCGCCTCGGTCGTGTCGATGTTGAACGATTCAGCGGTGCAGCTTCCAGATCGACAAGAGACGCCTGCAGAGCGCGTTTCCATGCTCGATGCTCGACCAATCCGTACAAAATTTCGCGAGACTCCCCGAATGCCGGAGCGACCCCTTGCCACTCCCTGGGCAGCGACCAGGCCTTGGCCCATCGTGCCAAGCCGGATGGCGGCATGGGGCGCCCGATCGCGTAACCCTGAGCCAGTTCGCATCCAAGCTCAAGCAGAAATTGACCGTGCTGAATACTCTCAACACCCTCAGCCACCGTCGTCAAATCGAACGCCCGCCCCAGATTAAGGACCCCTTCTGCGATGGTCAGGCACTCCGGGTCGTGGAGCATTCCGCGAACAAAACTACGATCCAGTTTCAAACCGCGAGCCCTGAGGCGTTTCAGGTAGGCCAGCGAGGAATAGCCCGTTCCGAAATCATCAATCAGTATCCGAACCCCGAGTTCAGCACAGGCCTCAACCACAGTGCATGCTTGCTTGAGATTTTCCATCGCGCTGCTTTCCATCACCTCGAGCTGCAGCTGACTGGCCGCAACCTCCGGATAGGATTCCAGCAGCCTGCCCAGGTCTTCGACAAAATCGGGGTGCTGCAAATGTTCCCCGGCAACGTTGACGCTGACAGTCATCCGCAGCCCGTGCCGCTGCCAAAACTTGAGCTGCTGCATGGAGGTCTTCAACACCCAGCGCCCGATATCCCTGGACAGTTCATGGCGCTTGATCGGCGGCAGAAAGGCCTCCGGCGACAACAGACCCCGCTGCGGATGCTGCCAGCGGATCAATGCCTCGACCATCTCGGGCACGCCATTGACCAGATTGACGCAGGGCTGATAGTACAGCCTCAGTTCCGAGCCCTTGATGGCCTGCTGCAGGCGCCTGATCCGCTGATTTCGGCCCCGTAGCTCGGCATCATGATCCGCATCGAAGACCCGAAACTGACCTTTGCCCGCCAACTTGGCCTGATACATCGCGTGATCGGCCTGACGCAATAGCTGATCGGCATCGATATCTTCTGCCTGCGGATACAGACTGACACCGATACTCGCCGAAACCTGCACCAGCTTGTCGTCAAGTGCCTCCGGCCGAGCCAATTCAAACAGCAAACGTTCCAGCATGCGGTGGAACCACGTGGGATCACTGATGTCGCTCAAGACCACCGCAAACTCATCTCCACCGAACCGAGCGACCGTGTCGGTATCCCGAACCACCACCGACTGCATTCGGCGGGCCAGGCACATCAGCAGGCGATCCCCCGTGTCGTGACCGTGATTGTCGTTTACGGCCTTGAAGCCATCCAGATCGATAAAAGCCAGCGCCAGGCGGGTTCCCGCTCGACGCGTCTGGGCCATGGCCATTTCCAGCCGATGTGCCAGCAGCACACGGTTGGCCAGCCCGGTCAGCGCGTCGAAGTGAGCGCTGCGCTTGAGCTGCACTTCCTGCTTTTTCTTGCGCGTAATGTCCTCGAACAAGGTGACCGAGCCACCTTCATCCTGCAGCGGAACGCTGGTGAGCGCGACCTCAAGCACCTTGCCGTCCTTGCGGCGAAAACGATGTTCGCCGACATACCGTTCACCGTGGGAGGTGGCCCCCAGAATCGCGTCGGCCTCCGCCCGGCCGCGTCGGTCTTCGATCGGGTCCAGTAATAGGTCGACGGCTTTCTTGCCGATCAGTTCACTCTCTTCATAACCCAGCAGGCTGCTGGCCCGGGGGTTGACTTCGGAAATCCGACCTCGGCTATCCAGCGTGTAGAGACCCTGCCCCAGGGATCGAGTGATCAGCCCCAGCCGCTGGCGCTCGCCGGAACGAACGGCGTTGACTCGCAATAGCCAATGGCTGACCAGGGCCAACAATAAAATCACCGTGCCGGCAATGCCGGTGTTGAGTCGATGTCTTTTATCAAGCCTGGCCAACGCGGGTTCCGGCAGATAGCTCATCATCAAACCTACCTGCTCGCCGGCACCATCGAGGAGAGGCGTTTGCAAAACCGCAAAATCGACCCCTTCGCGAGCGGCACGAAAGGCATCGGGCGCGCCCGCCTGGAGCCGTGCCTGAAGCCCCGGAGTCTCAGCCAGTACGGACGAAGGCAGTCTTTCCGATTCAGCCAAAGGCCGGGAGTTGTTTTTTTCACTCGGCTGCGATGTGGCCGCTGCCGGCAGTTGCGAAAACAGCGTCGAACCCGACCACGGCTGAAACAAGGCTTGTTTTTCCTCCAGCATCGCCGAACTGACCATGTCGCGGCTCACCACCGTTTCGAACTGTCGGTCGGTCCACATCGTCCTCATTTCAGACACCAGCCGCTGGTAATCCACGCTTAACTCGACGCTGCCGAGATACTGGTCTTCCTGGTCAAGAATCGGAAAAACATTGCGGTAGGCAAAAGAAGTGCGGCACAGCTCGAAACCCGACACCGGCTCGCGCTCTCTGCGGACCTGATCGACCGACGCCCGCGTCTCCGGCAGATCCTCCGGCGGCAAATCGGGCCGGTAGAGGCGCAGCAAACTGGACCCATCCGGCAAATGAAAATGCAGAAAATCCACGCCGAAATCCTGCAGTTCAGCCGCAA
>CAZUTZ010000251.1:0-3926 GCA_964623655.1 uncultured Wenzhouxiangella sp. | reverse complement strand
CTGCGGCTCTTCTTCCTTGGGCGTGATGATGACGATGATCAGGCCGGCCATCAGGCCGGCGAAAGCCAGCAGCGGCGTGACGTGCGCGTCCTGGAAAGCGCGCGCGATGCGGCCGGAGATGCCCAGCTTGCGGTTGGATTCACTCACGAGAAAGCTTCCAAAGCATCACGCAGAGGCGCAGAGCCGCCGGGTGCGCAGAGGAAAGGCGGTCATAAAAGACCCTGGAGGCTTAGAAATTCCGATCTGTTCGACGAGGGGACGATCGGGAAAATCGTAGGTCGGGGTTACATCCCCGACGGACAATGTCTGATTCGGCAAGGATGGTGGCCCATGCGGAGATCCCACGTCGGCCATGTAAGGCCGACCTACGGATTGCCTCGTGACCTTAGCTTTCCCATCCCCCTGCGTGCTCCGCGGCTCTGCTTCCCGGCGTGAGGCGCTAGAAATCCCGGATTCAGGCTCGGAAACCGCAACAGCAGTGCTTTGCTGAGCGATACGACGCGGATCAACCGCAATGCGCTCGCCCTCGTCCAGACCGGCCAGCACTTCCAGCTTGCCGTCGGCGCGACTGCCGATCCGCACCTGGCGCAGGCGCGGCTGGTCTTCGTCGTCCAGCACGTAAACCGCGCGCAGCTCGCCCTGGCGGAACAGCGCCGATTCCGGGATCAGCAGGACCTCGCGCTCGCTCACCGGAATGCCGACCCGCACCAGCATGCCCGGAAACAGCGTGCCGTCGGGCTCGGTCAGCGCCATGCGCAGGCGGAAGGTATGCGTCTCCGGGTCGGCAAACGGGAAAAACGTCATCTCGCCGGTGGTCAGCACGCGGCCGTCATTCAGCGAGACCTCCGCCCGCCGTTCGCGCCGCGCCAGCTCGGCGAACTGCTGCGGAATCGAGACCACCACGCGCAGCTCTTCCAGCGAAAAGCCGCTGATCAGCGGGCTCCCCGGCGAGACCGACTCGCCCAGCTCCACGTGACGCTCGGTGACGATGCCGCTGTAGGGCGCCTTGACCCGCGTGTAGTCGAGCTGCTCGCGGGCTTCGGCCACCGCGGCTTCGGTCCGGGCCAGACGGGCGCGCGCCGAGGCGCGCGCGTTGCGCGCGTTGTCGAATTCGGCCTGGGTGGCCACGCCGCGCTCGTGCAGGGACTCGATGCGGTCGAACTGACGCTCGGCGTCGTCCAGGGCGGACTCGGCTTCAGCCTGGTCAGCTTCGGCCTGATTGAAACGCGCCCGCTGCTCGCGATCATCCAGCCGCGCGATCAGCTCACCGGCATCGACCACGTCGTCGACGTCGAAGGGCAGCTCGATGACGGTGCCCGAAGTCTGCGCGGCCACCGTGCTCTGCTGCACCGCCTCGATCAAGCCGTCCAGGCGCAGGTGTTCGATCAGCGGGCCGCGCTCGACTTCGACCCAGTCGATGGCCCAGACGGGGGCGACAGCCAGCACCCAGACGGCCAACGCCAGCGCCGTGCGGCGCGCGAATGTCAAAATACTCTCCATCAGTGCATTATATTAGAAAGCTCTTTTATAAGCCAGCCTGCGCTGCCAATAGCCTACATCGACCCAGCGGCCCAGCTTGAAGCCGATCTCGTTGAGGTGGGCGACCTTGACGAAGCCCAGCTTTTCATAAAGCGCGACGCTGGACGGATTGGGCAGGGGCACGACGGCCAGCGCGGTGTGCAGAGCCAAAGCTTCCAGCCGCGGCAGCAATTCGGCGTAGAGCGCCGCGCCGATCCCCCGGCCGACGTGGCGGTAATCGACATAGGCGCTGACCTCGACCGAATGGCGATAAGCGCTCCGCTCGCGCCAGGGGACCGCGTAGGCGTAGCCCAATATTCGCTCGGACGATTCAGCCACCAGCCACGGCAGCCCCTGACTCACCACAGCGGCCAGGCGATCAGCCATTTGCCCGGCGCTCAGCGGGGTTTCTTCAAAGGTGACCGTGCTGGTTTCAACGTAGAAGTTATAGATCGCGACCAGCGAGGCGGCATCCGCCCGGCTGGCCGGGCGACTGTTCAGGCCGGGGTTGGCGACCATGCCGGACTCTCCCTCCAAGTCTCCGTAGGATATAGCAGCCGATCAGGATCCCTGCATCCGCGGACCCAGGCCGAACGCCAGTACCGCCACAACGGCAACCAGCGCCACGAACACGACCACCAGGATGCTCACCGCCAGCCGAACGCGCGGCGAGCGCACTTGTCCCGAAACCAGCACCCAGGCTGCGGCCATCAAAAGCAGCAAGGCCGCCAGGATGAAGTGCAGGGCGGTCATGGCGCGACCTCGGCCAGAATGGTTCCGACCAGGCCGGTAATCTGCCGAAATTGCCGGCCACCCGGCGACGGCGGATTTGGATCGGACGTCACCACCACGGTGAGCCTTGCCTCCGGCACGACAAACAGCGCCTGGCCGCCGAAGCCGCGGCCGTAATAGGTCGTTTGTCCGCCAATCTCGGTGATGAACCAGCCAAAGCCGTAGTCGTCGCCGGTCCACGGCGAGCGACCATTGGCGGTCCATGATCGCTGGATCCAGTCCTCCGACACCACCTGCTGGCCGTTCATGCGCCCGCCCAGGCGATACAGCTCGCCGAAACGCGCCAGCGCGCGCGGGCTCAAGTGCATTTCGTTGCCGCCAAAATAGATGCCTTGCGGATCGGCAAGCCACGGCGGGATGCGCACATTCAAGGGCCCGCCCAGCCATTCCCGGGCCAGGGCATGGGTGCTACGACCGCTGGCTTCGGTGAGCGCAGCCGAAACCAGGTGGGTATCACCGGTGGAATAAATCATGCGCCCGCCGGGACGGTCGACCATGGGCTGCTCGAGGACGTGCTCAACCCAGTTCGAACTGGCCACCCAGCGCCCGTAGTTGCGGCCGGACGTGCTCTCCAGGCCCGTCTGCATCGCCAGGGCGTGGCCCAGGGTGATCTCGCGGAGTTCGGGCCGGCCGTTATCGGCGGGAAAGCGGTCGCCGAGCAAGCGATACAGCGGCTGATCCGGTCCTTCGGCCAGCCCTTGGTCGATCGCAATGCCGGCCAGTGCGGAGAGCACCGTCTTGGACACCGACTTGATATTGGCCGGCTGATCCAGCCCGGGGCCGGCGCGGACGTGCTCAATGACGTTTTGGCCGTCTTGGAGCACGAGCAGGCTGTGCAGACGGTCGATCCGGTCGGCCTCGGCGGTCACAGCGGACTCGGCGAATCCGCCGGATCCCGCAAGGGCAAAGACCAGTCCGAGCAGATAACGGCTTGGGAAAAACTTTGACAACATGAATCGGGAATACTGCCAGCCGGACGTCAGCCAGGCGTGGTTTTTGTGCAACCTGGGCCGAATTTCAGGGGTTTGGACGAACTGTTGGCCTCTGTTCGGTATGCTTGTGGCATTGCATGGTTCGTGCAAAACGATCCGTGTCGGTCGTTCCAAGCCGGTTTCGGATCCGTTCCACGAACCGGAAAATTCAAACAAAAAGGAACACCGACTCATGAATTACGATCCCGAGAAAGGGTATGTCGCACTGCTGGGCTGGAGCCTGAATGCGGTTGAAGCGGCCGCCAAGTTCAACCGTCGCTACGTCGTCGTCGCCCCGGACTGGGCCGAGGACTACTGCAAAGAGCACGACATCCCCTATCTGGCCTGGGACTTCGAGCGGCTCAACGACCGCTCGGTGGAAATCGCGCAAAAACTTCGCGACATGGGCGTCAACGTGGCCATTCCGCTGTTCGAAGAGACGGTGGAGTGGGCCGGCGCGATCAACTCGTTGCTGCTCGATAACCCGCGCCTGCTGGGCCAGTCGATGCTGATGCGCGACAAGTCGCTGATGAAGCGGCGCGCCCAGCTGGGCGGTATCCGGGTCGGCATTTTCGAAGAAGCCCACGACCGCGAACACGTCATGCGCTTTCTGCGCCGGGTGAATCAGACCCTGCTCAAGCTCGA
>CAZUTZ010000250.1:0-3957 GCA_964623655.1 uncultured Wenzhouxiangella sp. | reverse complement strand
CCTGCGCGAGCGCATCGTGATGTCGCTGGAAACCGGCATCGGCCGCAAGGGCAACCTGTTTTCGCCGGATGAGGACATGGCCAAGCGCGTGGTGCTCAACTCACCGGTACTGTCGCAGCGCAAGCTGCGCCAGTTGATCAACGCCCCACAGCTGGGTATTCCGTCCGCTTTTATCGACTTGAACGTGCCCGAAGACCAGCCGCTGGATATCGCACTGCGCGACATGTGCGAGCAGGCCGAGCGCGCCGTGGCCGACGGCAAGCTGATCCTGCTGATTTCCGACCGCTATCTGCAGGAAGGGCACTTGCCGGTCCACGCGCTGCTGGCAACCAGCGCCATCCATCACCATCTGGTCGAGACCGGGCAGCGGCCGCAATGCAGCCTGATCGTGGAGACCGGCACGGCGCGCGATCCGCACCATTTCGCTGCCCTGATCGGCTTCGGCGCAACGGCGGTTTATCCGTATCTCGTCTATCAAACGCTGCTGGCGATGGTCAATACCGGCGAAATCGACGAGACCCGCCATCGTTCGCTGGAGCTGGGCCGCGCCTACCGCCGGGGCATCCGCAAGGGCCTGTTCAAGATCCTGTCCAAAATGGGCATCTCGACGATTACCTCCTACCGCGGCGCGCAGCTGTTCGAGATCGTCGGACTGGCCGACGAGGTGGTGGACCTGTGCTTCCCCGGTGCGGTCAGCCGCGTGCAGGGCTCGGACTTCAGCGACCTGCATTCCGATCAGAAATCCCTGGCGCGCTGGGCCTGGGATACGCGCGTGCCGATCGAGCATGGCGGTCTGTATCGCTACGTCCACGGCGGCGAATACCACGCCTACAACCCGGACGTGGTCAAATCCTTGCAGGCGGCCGCCCAGCGCGGGAGCTACGAGCTTTACAAGGACTTTGCTCGCCTGGTCAACGACCGGCCACCCTCTTTCATGCGCGACCTCTTGCAGCTCACTTCGCCGCATGATCCGATCGACATCGAAGAAGTCGAGCCCGCCGAAGACATTCTGCTGCGATTCGACTCGGCCGGCATGTCATTAGGAGCCCTGTCGCCCGAAGCGCACGAAGCGCTGGCCATTGCCATGAACCGCCTGGGCGGGCGCTCCAATTCCGGCGAAGGCGGTGAAGACCCAGTCCGCTACGGCACAGAAAAGACGTCCAAGATCAAGCAGGTCGCCTCGGGGCGCTTCGGCGTTACACCCGAATACCTGGTCAACGCCGAAGTCATTCAGATCAAGATCGCCCAGGGCGCCAAGCCCGGGGAAGGCGGCCAGCTGCCCGGGCACAAGGTCGATGAGTTGATCGCGCGCCTGCGCTATGCCTCGCCGGGGGTGGGCCTGATCTCACCGCCGCCGCATCACGACATCTACTCCATCGAAGACCTGGCCCAGCTGATCTACGATCTCAAGCAGGTCAACCCGAAAGCGCTGGTTTCGGTCAAGCTGGTGGCCGAACCCGGCATCGGCACGATTGCCGCTGGCGTGGTCAAGGCTTACGCCGACCTGATCACGGTGTCCGGCTACGACGGCGGCACCGGCGCCTCGCCGCTGACTTCGGTGAAATACGCCGGAGCGCCCTGGGAACTGGGTATCAGCGAAGTGCGCCAGGTCCTGATGGAAAACAACCTGCGCGACCGCGTTCGCCTGCAGGCCGACGGCGGCCTGAAAACGGGCATAGACGTCGTCAAGGCCGCCATCCTCGGCGCCGAAAGTTTCGGCTTCGGCACCGCACCCATGATCGCGCTGGGCTGCAAATATCTGCGCATTTGTCATTTGAACAACTGTGCGACCGGCGTGGCAACCCAGAACGAAACGCTCAGAAAGAAGCATTTCATCGGCCTGCCGGAGATGGTCATGCACTATTTCCAGTTCGTCGCTCGCGAAGTGCGCGAAATTCTGGCCGGACTGGGCGTGAAGCGTCTCGAAGACCTGATCGGAAGGACCGAATACCTGGAGCGCGTCGAAGGCCTGACCCTGCGCCAGAACAAGCTCGATCTGTCGCCGCTGCTGGCCGAAACCGGTCTGGCCGGCGAATCGCCGCGCCTGTGCCTGTTCGAGCGCAATCCCCCGCACGACCGCGGCGAACTGGCTCAGCGCATTGACGCCGATACGGCCGAAACGGTGGAAGCCGGCAAGGGCGGTGCGTTTGCCTATCCGATCCGCAACTCCGACCGCTCCATCGGCGCCTATCTGTCCGGCGCCATCGCGCGGCGCTGGGGCGATCGCGGCATGGAAGACAATCCCATCGACCTCAATTTCGTTGGCACAGCCGGGCAAAGCTTTGGCGCGTTCAACGCCGGCGGACTGAACCTGATGCTGACCGGCGAGGCCAACGACTATGTGGGCAAGGGCATGGCCGGTGGACGGCTGGTGTTGAGACCGCCCAAGGGCATTCAGTACGAGGCCGCCACCACACCGATCATGGGCAATACCTGCCTGTACGGGGCCACCGGCGGTGAACTCTATGCCGCCGGCATGGCCGGTGAGCGCTTTGCCGTGCGCAACTCCGGTGCTGTCGCCGTCATTGAAGGCTCCGGCGACCACTGCTGCGAGTACATGACCGGTGGTGTGGTGCTGGTGCTCGGTCGCACCGGCATCAATTTCGGCGCCGGCATGACCGGCGGCTTTGCTTATCTGCTCGACGTGGATCGGGATTTCGTCGACCGCTACAACCATGAGCTGATCGACATCCACCACATCGCGCCGGACCACATGGAGCACCACGTCCATCACCTGCGCGGATTGATCCAGCGTCACCACGAACTGACCGGCAGCGAGCGCGCCTTTGACGTTCTCGACAATTTCCGCCGTCTGCTGCCCAAATTCTGGCTGATCAAGCCGAAGGCAGCCGATCTGGAAACTCTGATTACCGCCCTTCGAGAGGCGGCGTGAGGTACCCATCATGAGCCAATACAGCCACCTGCATTTTCTGGAGTCCCCGCGCAAGGATCCGGACGAAATGTCCATTCCGATCCGGGTGCGCAACTGGGACGAGATCTACGGCCAGTACGATGCCTCGGGCGCGGCAGACCAGTCGGCGCGCTGCATCAACTGCGGCAATCCCTACTGCGAGTGGGATTGCCCGGTGCACAACTTCATCCCCGACTGGCTGCGCCTGGTCAAGCAGGGTCGCCTGTTCGAGGCGGCCGAGCTGTCGCACCAGACCAATTCCCTGCCCGAGGTCTGCGGTCGCATCTGCCCGCAGGACCGTTTATGCGAAGGCGCCTGCACGCTCAACGACGGACTCGGTGCGGTCACCATCGGCTCGGTCGAGAAATACATCACCGACGAGGCCGTGCGCCAGGGCTGGCGCCCGGACATGAGCCAGGTCATTCCCACCGACAAGCGGGTTGCCGTGATCGGCGCCGGCCCGGCCGGGCTGGGCGCGGCCGACATCCTGGTCCGCAACGGCGTCGAGGCCCACGTGTTTGACCGCTATCCGCGCATCGGGGGCTTGCTGACCTACGGCATTCCGCCCTTCAAGCTGGAAAAGGAAGTGGTCGAGACCCGGCGCGAGATCATGGAAGGCATGGGCGTGCGCTTCCATCTGGGCGTCGACATTGGCCGCGACCGCACGCTCGACGACCTGCTCGAGGAGTTCGACGCCGTCTTTGTCGGCATGGGCACCTACCGCTACGTGACCGGCCAGCTGCCCGGCGAAAAGCTGCCCGGTGTGATCGAGTCCCTGCCTTTCCTCATCGGCAACGTCAATCACGTGCTCCAGGAGCAGATGGAGCACTTTCCCTACCGCAGCCTCAAGGGCAAGCGCGTGGTCGTGCTGGGTGGCGGCGACACCGCCATGGACTGCCTGCGCACCTCCATCCGGCAGGGCGCCGAATCGGTCACCTGCGCCTATCGGCGCGACGAGGAGAACATGCCCGGCAGCCGGCGTGAGGTCAAGAACGCGCGCGATGAAGGCGTCGAGTTTCTGTTCAATCGCCAGCCGGTCGAAATAC
>CAZUTZ010000249.1:0-3994 GCA_964623655.1 uncultured Wenzhouxiangella sp. | reverse complement strand
GCGCACAGATCGTCAATGTCCCGCGCGAGCGCTTCGCCCCGGTCAAGACCACCACCGACCTGCTGGCGCTGTGGTCGGACCGCTACCGCGTCGAGCCCGACGGCCGCGTGGTCGCCAGCACGAAAAAGCCGATCCGTATCGAACTCGACCCGCGCTATTTCAAGACCATTGCCGGATTCCAGGATCGCTTTCCAGCCGGCGCGCCGTCGCTTGCCGATGCCGAATTGTTCACGGTGGAAGGCGATATCGTGTTCGAGGGCGATGTGGTCATACAAGGTCGAGTTCGACTGGTGAATAACGGTCCAGGCCAGCGGCGCATCGCCGCTGGCATCCGTCTCAAGAACCTCGACGAAACAGAAAGCTAGGAAACATTCTTCAAGCGTTCAGGCAGGCGTCGACAAGGCGCCGGAAGCGCTGCGCGCCGCGCAGCGGATCAGCGCAAGGCAGGCCCTGCCGGCGCTCCAGCTCATCCATCATCTTTTCAGCCTCGGGCTCGCTCAATCCGCCGGTATTCAGACTGATCCCGCCAAAGCGCACATTCGGCCGACGCAGCCGGGCATGGGCCAGATGCAGATCGATCACGTTCTCGATCGGCGGCAGCGGAAAATCCGGCCCGTAACCCGACACATGTTGCCGGTCATGGGCGTGGCACAACACCAGCACATCGGGCTGACTGCCGGACAAAAGACCCAGCGAAACGGCGGCGTAGCCCGGATGGGCCAGCGCGCCCTGCCCTTCGATGATGTCCCAGTGTTCGGGCTCGGCCGCCGGCGACAGCAATTCGGCGGCGCCCGCGATGAAGTCGGCCTTGACCGCGTCAATGGGAATGCCCTGACCGGCGATCAGGATGCCGGTCTGGCCGGTGGCGCGGAAGGTGGCCTCGATTCCGCGTTCCCGGAAAGCGCGCGTGATTGCCAAAGCCGTGTATTTTTTGCCCAGCGCACAGTCGGTGCCGACGGTCAGCAGCCTGTTGCCGCTGCGTGGCTGGCCGCTCGCCACCGGCAGATTCTCGGGCGGCTTGCGGATATCGATCAGGCGACGTCCGAAACGCTCGGCGCTCGCGACCAGTTCCGGAATGGAGGTCAGCGCCGTATGCATGCCGCTGACCAGGTCCAGTCCGGCCTCCAGCGCCTGCAGCAGCGCCGAGACCCAGGCCGGCTGCAGCTGCCCGCCAACCGGCGCGACACCCAGCACCAGCGCCCGCGCGCCGCGTTCGTAAGCAGCCAGGGGGTCCAGCACGGGCAAACCCAGCCGCAGCGTGTTACCCGGCAAGGCCCATTCCCCGACGCACTGATCCGGCACCCAGTGACACAGACCCTGCGCGGTCTTGGCATAGCGCGGGTCGTCGATATCGGCCAGAAACAGAAGATACGGCTTGGGCAAGTCCAGCACGCCTGGTTCCGCGCTCATGAGCCGGTCTCCCAGACCGCCGGCGGGCAGTCCACGTGACCATCGTCGTAAGTCACCGACGGCTGTACATCGCCACGCAAATGCCAGGGCCCGTCCAGATCGACCACCTGGCATAGCTGACCGACCAGAAACGCCGGCGCGCACGACAGCGAGGTGCCGATCATGTTGCCGACCATCACCTCGAAACCCAGCTCATGTGCGCGCCGCGCCATGGCCAGACCCTCAGTCAGCCCGCCACACTTGTCGAGCTTGATGTTGACCACGTCAAACAGTCCGCGCATGGATTCGAGATCAGCCGAGGTCTGAACACTCTCATCGGCGGCCAGCGGAATCGGACAGTCCAGGCCGCGCAATGCTTCCTCGGCGCCCACACGACAGGGCTGCTCCAACAGCGACACCCGTTCGGTCACGAGCACCGGCAGCAGCGCCTCGACTGCCGGGCGATCGAAGGCCTGATTGGCGTCCACGCCAATCCACACATCCGAACGCGCCGCGCGCACGGCCCGCAGCCGATCGGCATCCAGCCCGTCACCGACCAGCTTGAGCTTGAGTGCGCGGGCAAAATCGGCGGCTGCGGCGCGCTCGGCCACGACGTCAGGCGCATCGGCGCCGAGCGTAAAAGTGGTCAACAAAGGCCGCGGCGGCTCCAGCCCGGCCAGGCGCCACACCGGCGTGGCCTGCTCGCGCGACTCCAGCGCCCACAAGGCGCAATCCACCGCATTACGCGCCCCCCCGGCCGGCAGCAAATCCTGCAGCGCCTCGCGGCTGATGCCCGCCTCGATCTGGTCGCGCACCGATTCAATCTGCGCCTTGATCCCGACCGCCGTCTCACCCCGGTAGTAAACGCCGGTCGCCTCGCCCCGGCCTGTATGGCCGCTGCGGCTGAGGGAACAAATCACGATGTCCAGATGCTCCCAGACATGGCCGGTGATGCGGAACGGCACTCGTAGCGGCCACGACTGCACCTCAAGTTCTAGCTGAATTCTGCTGCTCATGCTCATATGCGGCTCCCTCGCAACCTAAAGATACCTCCTCACGTCCATTCGATAATGCAAAACCCGGACAATCAGGACGCCGTAATCAGCCACCTGATAGAACACAATATGCGAACCTTGCTCGAACCGCCGGAGCCCGGCACCCAGGTGCTCTACCCGTCGCCCGATCACCGGATTTTCAACCAGACGATCAAAACAAGACTTGAAATCAGCGAGATAAGATCGGGCTTTTTCGGCACCAAAACGCTTGATCGTATATTCGGCGATGGCTTCCAGGTCGAGCTCCGCCCGTTGCGTGAAGCGGCACTTAGCCATTCGCGGCGCGGGAGCGCGCTTCTGCCTCAGCCCATATTTCGTCCAGGCTCCGACTCCCGACGCCACTTGCCAAGCCCTCGTCAATCGCCGCTTTCAGAGCGCTGACCTTCTCCTGCTCGCGACGGATCAAATCCCGGAAATACTCGCTGTCGTTTGTGTAATCGCCGCTGGCGACCTGAGCCTTGATCCAGTCATCCTGAGCATCAGTCAGGGTGATCGTCTTGCGCACTGTGGACATGGTGGCAGCCTCAAGAATGTTCATACTATTGGTGCAATATAGCACGGACTGAAAAGCGCGGTAGGCGATCATTCAGGTCACACGCCCGCCGCGGAAGCTTTCCAGGGATCTGGCAAGGTTGCTTACTTTGGCCGGCGAGGTTCACGAATTTCCTTCTGCGGCGTCTTTGATGCCCTCGCTTGATGATATGTACATACCTGGTTAGTGCTTGTCAGGAGAGCATCATGGCCAAAGACGCGGTTTTCACGATGAAGCTGGAGTCAGAGCTTCGGGCGGATTTCATGGCGGAAGCTGCAATCGAAGACCGGCCAGCCTCCCAGGTCCTGCGCGAACTGATGCGCGGCTACATCAAGCAACGCCAACAAGCGCGGGAATACGAAGACTATCTGAGACGAAAAGTCGGGGCTGGCCGGGCGTCGATGCGGGCCGACCGAGGCGGATCTAACGAGGAAGTCGAAGCCGAGTTCGCGGCGATGCGGCGCGCAGCAGCCCATCGCGCGTGACGGTGACCGGGACGCCGGAGGCGTTACGAGACGGAAGGGTCGGCAACGGTAGAAGCGCGGCTTCGCTGAAGGCTTTACAAAACGTTCCCGGCATGATGTGGCGCGCGACGCCGAGTTTGAGGTCAGGTCAACTCGTCAGGACTGTCGGGCAACCGCTGCCGATAGTGCACAACGGTCACGACTTCCACACGCTCGTCGCTTTGGCGATAAATGATTCGATAGGGTCGTGACAGCAACTCGCGTAGGTCGTCGGTTGTTCTTCAGGTCGAAGTGAATGCGCAGTCAGCTGCCGGCGTCGTCCATCTAACCCACAACGTCCACGCCCCACTTGCCGAACAACGCCCGGACGCGTTCAGGGCTCGCAAAGTCACCGCGATCGGCAGCTTCCATACCCCACTGGATGGCAGCGAGATTACGGGGCTTCTCCGCCAGATCGTTCCAGTCGGCCGTCTCCGGCAGGCTATCGATCAAGCGGTGAGCTTTTTCCTTGAATGCGGTCGTCGTCATACTCTGAACTCTACATCTCCGGAGGC
>CAZUTZ010000248.1:0-3999 GCA_964623655.1 uncultured Wenzhouxiangella sp. | reverse complement strand
AGAGCCAGGCAACTTCCAAGGACGACCCTGAACGGTGAATTGTCCAAAAATCCATAGACCGATTTTGCCACGGCAGATCCGTCGCTAACCCGCCCCCGCAAAGTACCGGACATACAGTGCCCACATGCTGAAACCTGCTTGCTGTCATAGGCGCTAGCGTTAGAAAAACTCGCCGTAGAGAACTTCACCATGGCGGGGCAGCCCCGAAGCTTTCGCCGGACTGCAGCAGCTATTCCTCAAATCGGTCGCCGTGAATCTGCTCGCCGACAATCTGGAATTGGGCACTGTTCGACCCAGTGTAGTTGCCCTTGTCGACCAGCGCCTCGACCAGATAGATACCGACATCGATCGGCGGCTCCGGATCATCATCGTAGGTCACGAGGATGGCCAGGCCCTCCGGGTCGGTGGTGATGGTCGGCGCAAGCGGGCTGCCAGTGAAGGTCTGGACCAGATCGGCAAACTCGATCACGACCTGGGCGCGTTCGATGACGAAGCTGTCGCTGGCGCTGCCGCTGTAATTCGGATCGTCAATGGTGGCAACCACGGCGTAGCTGCCGGCCTCGATCGGGGCGTCCGGTTCACCATCGTAGGTGACTGTGACGCTCAGGCCTTCCGGATCCGTGGTGATCATGGGCTCCAGCGGATCCCCGATGTAGGTCTGGGTCAGATCGGCGAACTCGATCGTGGCGGTAGCCTGTTCGATCACGAAGGTATCGCTGGCGCTGCCGACGTAGTTCGGGTCGTCGATAGTGGCGACCACGGCGTAGCTGCCGGCATCGATTGGGGGCTCGGGTTGACCGTCAAAGGTGATTTCGACACTCAAACCGTCGGGGTCGGTCGCGACTGTAGGCGAAAGCGGGCCGCCACTATATGTCTGCGACAGATCTCCGAATTCGACCGAAGCAAGCTGAGGACACTCACCCATACTCTGACCCGAAGCATATCCGACAAGCGCATTCTTGGTGTCCGAGAACGAACCAGGTTGGAAGTGATGGCACACTTGGAGATGAGCGCTCAGATTCTTGAAGTCAAGCACTTGGTTGTACCAAAGCGATGGTGTTGGCCGATACCATACGTTTACATCAACGTCATACCAACCTTCAGCGATGTCTGGTGGCAGCCATACGTCGAGCGTCCACGCATCTCCAGCCGATTCAAGAAAAACCGCCCTGCTTCGGTGTATATCCTGGTCTGGATCGCTGGATTCAGAGGGCCCGACAATCACCTGCAAAAGCGCATCGACAGGCTCCTCAACCTCGCCAAATTCGATATCGACGTTAACAACACTGGCCGGTGAAGCTTGGTGCGTATCGGTGGTAACTGCGTCAAGTTCAACATCATAACCCCACCGGTACCGTGATACCGTGGGGGCCATCAACAATCCTGCTTGCGCGTTATCTCGCTCACCAACAGTGCCCGTGGCTGCCGAGCCAAACTCCTCGTCCGGGTTAGAAAACTGCGTTATCCATTGGCAACCGCTTGCGGAACAGTCACTGGTCATATAGGACATAATGGTTCTGAATGGCTGAGATGACTGGCTATCCCAATGGCCATAAGCAAAATCATAGGCTGGTGAAAAAGCCGCGTTCTCTGGATTGTGCTCCATCCCCAGATTGTGGCCATGCTCGTGTGCCCAAACATTTCCATAGATACACGAATGACGTGTCAGTTGAAATGCCGACGACTCGAAGTTAGGGTGATTGAAAAAAGGCATATAGGCCAAGCCGCATACATTTGATTCCTGAACGATCAAAGAGGCAAGATCAGCACCCACTTGATTGCGGATTTCAGCAGCATTGCTTGCAAAGTTGGGCAGATCCTGGTAGGCGTCACCGGTTTCACCATGGACGTATTCACCCATGTAAACCATGTAGTAATGGATGTTCATACTGCTATTGATAAAGCCGGTATTGGCCAAGTTGTATGCGTGCCAAATTTTGTCCTCAATCGCCTGAATACCACCCGCTGCAACCCTCGCATCAGCGGTGTAGAGCGACATGACGTCTATTCGGATCGAGTCACCTCTGGGAAGGAAATAACTTGGAAAATCCGGTGCTTCCTCCGACAGCCAGTTGGAACCAGGCCGGAAATCAAGCGCATTCCGTTCAAGGCTTGATCGATTGTCTATTTTCGGCTGTATCGTGCCGCCGCAACCTGGAAAAGAATTGAAGTCGATCTCAAACAGAACATACTGCATTTCATCTGTCGGGAGCAGTACGTAGGTTGAACCATCAAGTTCAATATGCGCGATCAGCCGATCCCCTCTCGCAGTCATCGTAACCCCGACACGTTCACTACCTTCGATCATTCCCCGCCAAGCAACTCCATCAACGATTTCGTGGCTTGAATGCCTGTCTACGGTAAGGATTTCCTGATCGAACAGCTCCAACTGAAACGTGTCTGGGATGTTTCCGGAAAAGCCAGAAAGGTCGACGGAGTAAGCCCGTCCAGAGTGCTGCATCCAGCCAGTATAGGTTTCGTTTAATCGACTGTTCTCCAGCATTACGGAATGAGCTTCACCCACTGACCAAAGTAACGGCACAACCCGGGCTTGTGATCCCAAAAACTGAGCGACGCGGTTTTGACCACCAAAGGCGGTGCGCCCATCAAGCCCGGCGGTTTCGAGAACGATATCGTCAGGCGGCGAAAGCAACTCGCCGGACCCCGGAAAACCAAAGGCCGTTTGCCCAACCTGTGGCCATACTGACCGATCCTTGGCTACGTTGGGCACTGTTGCTGCAGCATGAATCACCTGCATCGTCAGCATAAGGAACAGGAAGCTGGAAAACAAAATTCGCAACATGATGCGATCTCCTTTTCCGTTTTCAGCTCCCCTTATTGATCCAGGCATATTCATGACCCTGTCTACTGTGACAGCGCTAGGCGCCATAGCTGTGGCGTTTATGCGAAAAGGTGCGGCAGTGAGTGCGGCTGAGCGCAATCGCACACATGAATTTCCCCGGTGCCTTTCCACCGCAAAAATTAGAGTTGGCACTCAGGCATTTCCCCTCGCGAGGTGCAAACTCACCCTTTCCGCTTCGCCGAACAATACCGGCTCAACTAGCGACTTGTCTACCCAAACTCAGCGTAAGGGAAGTTTAAGCACCCTATTTCCTGATTTCCAGCGGTATCCGATGCCGGGGCAGACGGGCCTCGGACCCTTACCAAGGGCACGAGCGCTACCGGGCCGCGCACGGTTGGAGTGCGGCCTGAAATTGATTTCCCGCGGTTCAGTGAAGCAAGCCGACAGGCCGGGCCGGCGGCGCCCGGCTTTCCGGCCATAGGCCTGGCAGGTGCCTTTTGGCCAGGTGTGTCAGTATCCGCTCGATCACCGGCGGCTCTTCAGCGCAGGCGAGAACGCAAGGGCGACTTGCCCGCAGGGCGAAAAGCCCTGAAGTGGAGCCGTTGCGCGTGCTGGCGAGAGCGATGGGGCGGTTCGCCGAAGGCAAGAAGCCCCTGAGCAAAGCCGTAGCGCGTACACGCGATGACCTTGACCGAGCCGCCGCACTTCGGGCAGGTCTCGACGTCTATCTGGAACACTCGCTTGAGGCGTTGTGCCCAGCGCATCGCTACCTGTTGCTCTGCCGGCGTACGACCCTCTTCTCGCGCCGTCTTGACCGGCCTGGCATCCTGGCCCCGCCGGGTCAGTCGGTCAATGGCTCGTTATCGAGTAGGAAATCGAACCGACAGGGCGGGACAACATTCCTAAGGGGCATTTCCCATGGCGACAATCTCAAAGCGTGATCCGACGCCGAACAGCTCAGGGCCGTTCCGGGCCATCTGCGTGGCGCCGCCGGCAATCCGCAACTGATGACCGAGGGCTTGACCACCAACCGGGTCGATCACGCCCCCGGCACCATCACGCCCGCTTTTGCAGTACCTTCAGGTGGAACCCGCGACTGGCCCATCGCGGGCGGCCTTCCCAGTGGGCCAAGTGGTAAGTCAGGTAACACCCGCCTCCAGGTGACGGGAGATTTCCTCCAGACTGGGCAGACCCTG
>CAZUTZ010000247.1:0-4000 GCA_964623655.1 uncultured Wenzhouxiangella sp. | reverse complement strand
GATCGGAGACGAAATAGCCGCGGCCGTCGATCCACATCGGATCACGGTCGGTGCGCGGGTGATCGGTGATCTGGCGCGCGTCCTTGGCTTCCAGATCGAACAGCCAGAGGCTCTGCGCCCAGCCGCCTTCGTAGCGCTTCCAGGTCCGAAAATCCCTGAACAGCGGCGAATAGAACACCTTGTCGCCGTCGCCGGTGAAAGTGCCGGCGCCGGAGACCGGGATCGGCGTCCGCTCCGGCAAGCCGCCATGCCTGTCGACCGTAAACAGCGTCGCTGAGCTCGAACCCCAGGCGTCGCGGCGCGACCGAAACAGCACGCGCTCACCGTCCGGCGACCAGCCCATGACCTGGTTGTCGTAACCCCAGCGCGCCGGCAGCGGTCCGGTGGCCGGATACCAGGTCAGCTGAGTTGGCTCGCCGCCATCGGAGGAAATGACAAAGACCTGCTCGTCGCCGCTGTACTGCCCGGTAAAAGCGATATGGCTTCCGTCCGGGGAGAATTTGGGGAACAGTTCCTTGCCGGGATGACTAGTCAGTCGCCAGGCAGTTCCGCCGCTGTCCGGCGCCATCCACAAATCGCCGCCGTAGACGAAGACCACCCGGTCGTCGTGCAGATCAGGAAAACGCAGCAGCTTGGTCTCGGCCAGCGCCTGGACGCTGAAAAAACCCACGAGCAGGATTGTCAGCACAGTCGGCCCTATGCGGGCAAAGCGGCTTTTCATTGAATCGAGTCCTCGTTTCGGGCGACCTTAATCGGTCGCTTCTGTGTCGGTCGCGTCCTCTTCGTCTTCAGACGCAGCGATGCGCGCCATGCCGATCAGCTGTTCGTCGTCGGACAGGCGAATCAGCGTGACACCCTGGGTATTGCGGCCCAGACGGGAAATTTCGGACACCGAGGTGCGCACCAGTGTCCCCGCATTCGAGGTCAGCATGACGTCGTCGCTGTCACTGACCATCAAAGCGGCCATCAGTTCGCCGTTGCGTTCGGAAGTCTGGATGCCGATCACGCCCTGCCCGCCGCGCTTGTAGATGGGGAACTCGCCCAGCGGCGTGCGCTTCCCGAAACCCTTGGCCGTGCCCAGCAAGACATCGCCCTCGTCATTGTCAGTCACCAGCATGGACACCACGCGCTGCCCCGGCTTCATGCGGATGCCGGTCACGCCGCGGGTCTGTCGACCCATGGGCCGTACGTCGTCTTCATGAAAGCGGATGGTCTTGCCGGAAGACGAGAACAGCAGGATGTCGCGCTCACCGTCGGTAAACGAGACGTTGACCAGTTCATCGTCGCCCTCGAGCAGAACCGCCCAGATACCGTTGGCGCGGATATTGGCGAAATCCGACAGCGGCGTTTTCTTGACCCGACCGGCGCGAGTGGCGAAGAAGACGAACCAGTCTTCGGGAAATTCCCGGGTGGTCAGCACGGCGTTGATGCGTTCGCCCTCGTCCAGCGGCAGCAGATTGACCATGGGCCGCCCGCGGCTGTTGTGACCGGCCTGGGGCAGTTCGTAGACCTTGGTCTTGTACACCTTCCCGGCGCTGGTAAACGCCAGCAGGGTGTCGTGGGTGTTGGTGACCCAGAAGCGCTCGACAAAGTCCTCGTCCTTGGTTCGGGTTGCCGTGCGGCCGCGCCCGCCGCGCTTTTGCGCGCGGTAGCGATCCAGCGGCTGGAATTTGGCGTAGCCGGCATGCGACAGGGTCACGACCACGTCTTCCGGCGTGATCAGATCTTCCATGGTCAAATTCAGATGATCGCGCACGATTTCGGAGCGCCGCTCGTCGCCGTAACGCTCCTGGAGCTCGGTCAGCTCGTCGCGAATGACCTGCATCAGCGCGTCCGGCTCGGATAGAATGCGCATCAGCTCGGTGATCTGGCCGAGGATTTCGCGGAATTCATCCGACAGCTTTTCCTGCTCCAGGCCGGTGAGTTTTTGCAGGCGCAGATCCAGAATGGCCTGGGCCTGGGCGGGCGAGAGCTGGTAACCCTCGTCGCTCAGTCCGTATTCGGGCAGCAGTTCCTCCGGTCGCGACAGCTCCGCCCCGGCCTCGCCCAGCAGCGAGCGGATCAGACCGGCTTCCCAACGCCGTGCCTGCAGGCGATCACGCGCATCGGCCGGCGTTGGCGACGTTTTGATCAGCTCGATGACTTCATCCAGATTGGCCAGGGCAACGGTCAGGCCCTCCAGGATATGGGCCCGTTCGCGCGCCTTGCGCAGCTCGAACAGGCTGCGCCGGGTGACCACCTCGCGTCGATGGGCGAGGAAAGCGGTCAGCATGTCGCGGATATTGAGCAGCCGTGGCTGATTGTCGACCAGCGCCACCATGTTGATGCCGAAAACGGTCTGGAGCTGGGTTTGCTGATACAGGTTGTTCAGCAGCACCTCCGGCACTTCACCGCGTTTGAGCTCGATGACCATGCGCATGCCGTCCTTGTCGGACTCGTCGCGCAGCTCGGAGATACCCTCGATTCTCTTCGCCTTGACCAGTTCGGCGATCTTTTCCAGCAGGCGCGCCTTGTTGACCTGGTACGGCAGCTCGGTCACCACGATGCGGTTGCGGCCGTTGTCCTCGGTCTCGATGTGCGAGCGGGCGCGCAGATAGATGCGACCGCGCCCGGTGCGGTAGGCCTGCTCGATGCCGTCGGCGCCGTTGATGATGGCCGCGGTCGGAAAATCCGGCCCCGGCAGATGCCCCATGATGTCGTCGACCGAAAGCTCGGGATTGTCGACCAGGGCCAACAGCGCGCTGACGACCTCGCTCATGTTGTGCGGCGGGATGTTGGTCGCCATGCCGACCGCGATGCCCGAAGCGCCGTTGATCAGCAGGTTGGGCACCCGCGTCGGCAGAACCGAAGGCTCGGTCTCGGACTCGTCGTAGTTGGGGACGAAGTTGACCGTTTGCTTGTCGATATCGGCCAGCATTTCGTGCGCCAGCCGCGCCATGCGCACTTCCGTGTAACGCATGGCGGCCGGGGAGTCGCCGTCGACCGAACCGAAGTTGCCCTGGCCGTCGACCAGCATGTAGCGCATCGAGAACGGCTGGGCCATGCGCACGATGGTGTCGTAGACGGCGGTGTCTCCGTGCGGATGATATTTACCGATCACGTCACCGACCACGCGAGCCGATTTCTTGTAGGGTTTGTTGTAGTCGTTGCCCAGAACCTGCATCGCGTAAAGCACGCGTCGATGCACTGGTTTGAGCCCGTCTCGAACATCCGGGAGGGCGCGCCCGACGATCACGCTCATGGCGTAATCGAGGTACGACTGCCGCATCTCGTCTTCGAGGTTGACCGGAAGAATTTCTCGAGCCAGTTCCGCCATCAATCAGACCTGTGGTGAATTCTTGTAAGGTTCCTCAAAGGTCTGTTTTTACTGCATAAGACTAGGCAGGAAATCGAGACCTCGACGCCACTTCAAGACGTCGGAACAAGCCTGTAATTCTACCACGAACGGCCGGGTTCCACCCTCTGCCCGGGATGCCGCCCGACCAAGCCGCGCCGCCGGCTGGTGCTGCGGATGAAAGCGCCGGAATCAGCTCGCCGAAAAGTCGTAAGGCGCGCGGAAAACGCCCTGCTCGGTGACGATGCAGTCGATCAGCTCGGCCGGCGTGATGTCGAAGACCGGGTTCCAGGCTGAAAATCCGGTCGGCGCGGCCTTCAGCCCGGCGGCCTGCCAGATTTCTGCCGGCGCGCGTTGCTCAATGGCAATCTCGGACCCTGACTTGAGATCACGGTCCAGGGTCGAAGACGGTGCCACGACCATCACGCTCACGCCGTGGTGCCGGGCCAGAACAGCCAGGGCATAGGTGCCGATTTTGTTGGCGACATCGCCATTGGCGGCAATCCGATCAGCGCCGGTGATCACCCACTTGACCGCGCCGTCGGCCAGCAAGGCACCGGCCGCCCCTTCGACGATGACTTCGAAATCGATGCCCGCCCGGGCCAGTTCCCAGGCGGTCCATCTGGAGCCCTGAAGCCAGGGGCGTGTTTCGTCGGCCCAAACGCG
>CAZUTZ010000246.1:0-4003 GCA_964623655.1 uncultured Wenzhouxiangella sp. | reverse complement strand
TCCAGCCAGGCCAGCATGCGTGCGGCCAGATCCTCGATGCGAAAGCTCGGATCTTCGATCATTCTTGTGGCGCCGAAGCCGGGCAGGTCCGGCGCCAGAATGCGAAAGTGTTCGCGCAGGTGCACCGCGACCCGACAGAAGTGATCGCAGTTGGCGTTGAAGCCGTGCAGCAATACCAGCGGCTCGCCGTGCCCGCCTTCCAGGTAATGCCAGTCAATGCCGTTGGTTTGGCAGCGCCGGCTGGTAAGGCCTCCTCGACGCCGCTCCACCCACTGAAACAAAAGCGCCAGCGGCGTCGGCCAGACCCACCAGAGCAAGGCCAGAATCAACGCGGCGGTGGCGATCAGAATCCAGAGCGTCATGGTCGGCGGCCTGAGGGTTTAAGCGACGATAGAGTGGTCCAGTTTTGTGAGGATACCTGAACGTGCATGTACCCGGGCGTGCGCCGCGGCGAGCTGGGCCCCGGTCATTGATCTTGCTCGCGCACAATTTTGCCCTCGTTCCTTAAACTAGCGCCTCGCTCACCCCACCAGCGCCCGTATTTTGGCCAGTCTAAAGAACAGCACGATCCCAGCACCCCAGCAAGGCTGCAAGCGTCATTTCGCGCTGACCAGGGTTGCGCCTTGCCGGATGCTCGCCGGCCGTGGGTGAGTTCTTTTCGGTCGCCTGCGCGGTGTGCTGGGCGCTGGCGGTGGTGTTGTTCCGGCGCTCCGGCGAGTCTCTGCCGGCCTTCGAGCTGAACCTGTTCAAGAATGTGCTGGCCGCGATCCTGATGGTGCCCACCATTCTGATCTTCCACGGTCCGAGCCTGCCGGGCTACAGCGGCCAGGAATGGTTGATCGTGATGGTGTCCGGCATCATCGGCATTGCCATCGCCGATACCTGGTACCTGCGCGCGCTCAACCTGATGGGCGCCAGCCGCACCGGCGTGGTCGCCATGCTGTTCTCGCCCTTCGTCATTACGCTGTCGATGCTGTTTCTCGGTGAGCAACTGCGTCCCCTGCAGTTCGCGGGCTTCGGTTTCGTTCTGGCCGGCGTGTTGCTGGTCAACTGGCGACGCAACCGACAGGAAATCAGCGCCCGGGCGCTCAGGCAGGGTGCAGCCTTCGGCGCCGGCAGCGTTTTGCTTATGGCCATTGGCATTGTCATGGTCAAACCGATTCTCGAGACCCACGAATTCCTTTGGACGGTGGGGGTGCGTCTGGCGGTCGGTGCGCTGGGCATGCTGCTGTTTGTGAGCCTGGCGCGCGGCTGGTCGCGCATGCTGCTGCATTACCGCTCGCCGCAGCCCTGGCCGACGATTGTCAGCGCGAGCCTGCTGGGCAGCTATATTTCGATGATTTTCTGGCTGGCCGGCTACAAACTGACCCAGGCCTCGATCGCCTCGGTGCTGAACGAGACGGCGGCGGTCTTCATCGTGATTTTCGCCTGGCTGATGCTTGATGAACCCCTGAACCGCCGCCGGGTCTCAGGCGTTGTTCTGGCCTTTGCCGGCGTCAGCCTGATTGTTTTGCTGTAGGTCGGCGCGCTCCGCGCTCTGCTCGTCGAAGGTTTCGACGGGGTGTTCGGGGTCCAGGCCGGGAACAGGATCGTGACCGCCGCGGCACAAAGGGTGGCAACGCAGCAGCCGCTTGACGGCCAACCAGCTGCCGCGCGCCGCACCATAAGCTTCTATGGCCTGCATGGCATAGACCGAACAGGTCGGGGTGAAGCGGCATTGCTGCCCGATCCAGGGCGAGAGGATGTAGCGATAAGCGCGGATGAGGGCCAGGAGCAGGGCTTGCATGGGTTTGGCAGGAACCTGAGGTTCCGATGTATAATTGTGGGTTCTCTATAGAGTCAGGCAAGAGGCGTGTGAGTCGCAATGCCCAACAACAGTGTACAACTGCCTAAAGGCTACAAGCCATCCGAGGACGAAGAGTACATGTGCCCCGAGCACATTGAATATTTTCGTCAGATGCTGCTGAAATGGCGCAGTGAATTGATCGAGGAGTCGCAGGAGACGATCAACAACCTGCGCGGCGAGGTACGTGACGTCGGCGACGAGGCCGAGCGCGCCAGCCGTGAGACCGAAAACAGCCTGGAGCTCAGAACGCGCGATCGCTATCGCAAGCTGCTGGGCAAGATCGATCAGGCGCTGGGGCGAATCGACGACGGAACATACGGCTACTGCGAAGAAACCGGCGAAGAAATCGGTTTGGCTCGGCTGGAAGCCCGGCCTATCGCGACCTTGTGCCTGGATGCGCAGGAGCGCTGGGAGCTGAAACAGAAGCAGATGCGTGACAGCCGATAACCCGACGGCCTATCGCAAGCCGGTGTTTGAATGCGGAGTCAACAAGCGGCCGGCCCAAAAAGCTTGATCAGCGATCTTTTCAGCGCTCTGGATTGAACTTGTCCACGACGCGTATACTCTGAGTGGGTCGATGCAGTTTGGCCATGAGTGCCGCAGGCGAAACACCTTCGGACACGGCATGGGGATTTATGACACAGATCGAGGCGAACACACCATGAAAACGACAAAACTGATCGCTGCACTGGGCGCGGCGGCAATGCTCGCTCAGCCTGCTCTCGCCGACAACGAATTCGATGATCGCTGGTACATCGGCGCGGCCAGCGGTGTGGCGATTTCCGACACTTCCAGGGAAACCGACAACAGCTATCACGGCGGTTTCAACATCGGGACGTTCATCACGCCGCGCTGGAGCCTGGATTTCCGGCTGGACCGGTATTCCTTTACTTTCGACGAACCCACCCCTGGCGACGGTGAAAAGTTTCGAATGACCTCTCTGGGCGCCCTGGGTCGCTTCCACATGGGTTCGCCGGAAGATCGCACCCGGCCGTATCTGCTGATCGGTACCGGACTGCAGGATCACGCCAGCTTCTACGACACGGGCCGCGACATTTTCGGCTCGGCCGGTTTCGGTCTGATGCACCGTTTTACCGATCACGTCTTTCTGCGCGCCGAGGTTGAAGCGCGCTACGACAATGACCGCGACACCTTCAACCGCTCGAGCGGTTTCCTCGACGTGCTGGGCACGATCGGGCTGAACGTGCGCCTGGGTGACCTTCCGCCGCCCCCGCCGCCGCCGGCTGAACCGCCGCCCCCGCCGCCGCCCCCACCAGCGGCGCCGGAACCCGAGCCCGAGCCCGAACCGGAAGTGCTGTTCGAGTTCGACAGCGCCGTGTTTTTCAACTTTGACTCGGCGGTGCTCCGGCCTGAATCCCGGGCGGAACTCAATGAAGCCGCAGCCATGCTGAATCTGCACGATGAAATCGTGAGCGTCGAGGTGGCCGGCCATACCTGCGATATCGGTTCGGCGGAGTACAACCAGGGCCTTTCCGAGCGTCGAGCACAAGCGGTACGCGATTTCCTCGTCGAAGAAGGCGAAGTCGATCCGGATCGCCTGGTGGTGCGCGGATACGGCGAGGATCGGCCGAAGGTTCCGAACACATCGCGCGAAAATCGCGAGCAGAACCGTCGCGTTGAACTGGTGGTTCTCGAGCGCAGCAACTGAGTCGCGCTTTCGGCGCCAATTGCCCACTGGGCCAAGCAAAAAAGCCGGCTTTTCAGCCGGCTTTTTTGCGGGTTGAACGCCGCATGGCCCACTAGCCACCCATTGCTTGATCAGTCGCGGTGTGCCGAAGCGACGTTCTTGACGGCTCTGAGCATTGCGTCGAGCCCGTTGGCCCGGGTGGGCGAGAGGTGTTCACTCAGTCCGATGGCGTCGACGAATTCCGGCTCGGTGGCGAGAATTTCCTCCGCGCTGCGTCCGGAGTAGACGCGCAGCAACAACGCAATCAGTCCGGATACGATGGCGGCATCGGAATTGGCGCGGAATTCCAGCCGGGAAGCATCGCCGTCGGCGATGAACCAGACGTTGGACTGGCAGCCACTGAGCAACCGATCCTCGGTCATTTCCTCGGCTTCCAGGGGCGGTAATTTCTTGCCCAGATCAATCAGATACTGGTAGCGCTCGAGCCAGTCATCGAAAAAGCTGAACTC
>CAZUTZ010000245.1:1516-4020 GCA_964623655.1 uncultured Wenzhouxiangella sp. | reverse complement strand
GGCTACACCAGCTTGCGGGGAATGCGCTCATCCCAGTTGCGGGAAAAAACGCGGCGCTCGCCCTCGGCGGTCATCTCGAAGGCATCCAGCGTGGCATGCAGGCGAAACTCGGCGGCAGTGCTGCTCAGGACGGTCCGAGTCAGCGTGCGGATCTGCCAGTCATCGCGCCGGAGGCTGCGCTCCCAGGTGACTTCCGCCCGCGGTGTGCGAAAGTCATCGGCGGTGGTGGAATACCGTTCGACCGCTCTGGCATGAACCTCGAGGCCGATGTCTTCCAGACGCATGCCGCCTCGATCGTTGATCACTTCCAGCGTGGACCGGTCAGCGGCGAGATCACGGTGTACCAGCCAGTTGTCCTCGCCGGCGGCCAGGGTGCTGACCGGCTCGGGCCGCGACGCTTCCGGTGACTCGAACGGTCTGAGCTCGGCGTCTTGCTCTTGCGGATGCCGCTCGGGCAGTTCCAGCCGACAGTTGCGGGTGTGGACTTCGAGCCGCACGGGCTCCGGAGGCGGCCACGCCAGCGGCCAGTAGGAGGTCGACAGCGACAAGCGCAGTCGATGTCCGCGCGGGAAGTGATGAGCAATGCCGTTGAGCTCGATGCGAACACGGTAGTGCTTGCCGGGCTGCAGCGGTCGCGGCTCTTCGCTGCCATAGCGATGAGTCAGGTTCAGCAGACCGTAGGTCACCCGAGTGGCGCGATCATCCGGCGCGACGTCGGACAGGCGAACCGCGAGCATGCCCACCGGCCGGTTGGCGCTGATTTCCAGATCGACCAGCGGCGCACCCAGGATGTCGAAGCCTTCGGCCAGCGGCTCGCCCTGGAACACCAGCGCGCCGCCGTCTTCCTCGCGCTGATCATGGGCCAGATCGGGGCCGGCGCCATAGGCGCACCACTTGCCGGCGAAAAGGCCGACCGTGAGCGGCGACTGCACGGTGTGCTGAAACGGGATCGGCTCCTGGTCTCCATCGACCAGGAGATGATGAGACAGCCGGTATGACCGGATCCGTACGTTTTCGCTGGGCCAGCGAGACTCGCCCACCCATCTTCCGGGCCGCTCGCTGTAGTGCGTGGTCGGCGGCACACTGTCCTGCATCCAGACCCGAAGCATCGGCTCGTCCATGATGCCGGTGTCGCGACCTTTCAGCCAGTGATCCCACCAGCGCAGCAACTCCTGCACGAAACCGATGGCCGGACCCGGTACGCCCATGTGCGGATACATGTGACTCCACGGGCCGATCAGCCCCTTGCGCGGGCACTCGAGGTTGCGCATCAGGCGGAAGACGGCGTTGGAATAGCCGTCGGTCCATCCGCTGACCGAGTAGACCGGGCACTGCACGGCTGAATAGTCCTCGTTGATCGAGCCGTGACGCCAATAGTCGTCCCGGTGCTGCCGGCGCAGCCATTTTTCCAGCCAAAGTCCGCTGCCCTCGAGCCGCTCGAACCACATCTCGCGCCAGCGCTCGCCGACCAGTGCCGGATCCGGCGGCATCGAATTGTAGGCAAACATCACGGACGCCCATGAAATGTTGTCGCCCAGCAGACAGCCGCCCATGTG
Source organism: uncultured Wenzhouxiangella sp. (assembly GCA_964623655.1). Classification (GTDB taxonomy): domain Bacteria; phylum Pseudomonadota; class Gammaproteobacteria; order Xanthomonadales; family Wenzhouxiangellaceae; genus Wenzhouxiangella. The sequence continues at coordinate 2,464 of CAZUTZ010000245.1, read as the reverse complement.
GTGGACATCATCGCTGTAGCGATCATCGGTTGCGCACACCGCCACCACCGCCTTGAGCTCGGGCGGCTGCATCGCGGCAATCTGCAGCGCGTTGAAGCCGCCCCAGGAAATTCCCATCATGCCCACGTTGCCGTTGCACCAGGGCTGGTCGGCCAGCCAGCGCAACACCTCGCAGCCATCATCGAGTTCAAGCTGCAGGTATTCATCCTCCAGCACGCCCTCCGACTCGCCGCTACCGCGCAGGTCCACGCGAACACAGGCATAGCCGTGAGCGGCCATGTAGGGATGCATCATTTCATCGCGTCGCTTTGAACCGAAGCGCTTGCGATACGGGATGTATTCGACGATGGCCGGCACGGGCCGCTGCCGACGCGGCCGCCAGATGCGCGCGGCAAGATGGACACCGTCCGGCATGGGAATCCAGACGTTGGGCTCCTCGACGATCTCTTCAGGCAGCTCTTCAGGCTTGATCAGTTGCACTTCACGACCTCTAGACTTTGCCGCTCAGGTTGCCAATGGTTCGATTTCGAAGGGCAGCATGGACTCAACTTCTTCAAAGCGGTCCAGCAACGCCTTCTGACGATCGGCGCCAAGAAACACCACTGCGGTTTCGTAGCTGTAGCTGTCCTGGAATTTCAGGTCGCTTAACCGCATCCCCTGTTCTACCAACAGCTGTACGAAAGCGTGCGGATAGGCCGCTCTGACCCGTTCTATGTCTTCCTTCGACGGCACCTTGCGAACCGTACCGTCACTGATTTCATCCTTGAACAAGCGCAGCATGAATTTGGCCGACAACGCATACTCCCCCTTCCCGTCCGGCATTGCGGGCTCACGCCCCAACGCAAGATCGAGGACCACTTTCTGGTTGGTTGCGCCGTCTACCATCAGAAACAGCGGTGAGTGCGATTTTGAAATCCGCGAATTGACTTCCAGCAGTTTCAGGCTGTC
>CAZUTZ010000245.1:0-1416 GCA_964623655.1 uncultured Wenzhouxiangella sp. | reverse complement strand
CCAGAACGGATACTCGATTTGAACGTCGGCCACTGGATCGTCGGAAAAGGGATTGATCGCCTGGAAGTTCGGTATCAGATCGGGCAGCACTTTTTTTTGCTCCACGCGCGACCAGTACTTGTGTTCGCAGCGGGCCACGGCCTCCAGCGGAGGGGCCGGCAGACCGGCATCATGCGCGATGACAGGCACGTAAGCGGTGGTCGGAAAATCCCAGTAACCCATGATCGCATCTGGGCCACCGTCCACCTCGGCAAACCGTTTTTTGGCCAGCTTTCGCGCATCGCTCAGGCTGAGATACGCTCCACGATCCGCATCGACGATTTCGCCGAGTCCGAACAATGAATGAAATTGATAAGCATCATCAGTATTGTTGCCAGCGTCGATGGTTTTTAGCAGCTCATGATTGAAAGCATCCATACCCATGACAAAAATGTTTTTCATCACCACTCCTCCTTGTTCGGCCCGACTACTTATTTGACTCGGCAGCGATCGACACGGGCTATTTCCATCGCCCTTGATGCCGCACAACCGACGCTGGTTGCAAAAAAGGCCGGCAAACAGAGGCTGCCGGCCCTTTACTACAGCATCAGGTTGGAACCAGGGTGTTCAAGTCAGCACGAAGGTGACTCGCATGACCACCCGGTAGTTGATGATGTTGCCGTCCTCGACGACGACCTTTTGCTCGGCGATCCAGGCACCCTTGACGTTTTTCAATGAATCTTCAGCGCGCTTGATACCGGTCTGAATCGCATCTTCAAAACTGGATGTGGATTCGGAGGAAATTTCAATGGTTTTGGCAACACTCATGACTGGCTCCTCTCGTATGAACAAAGACCGAGCCGAAGCAATGATGCTGCCTTGAACACTGTGTTGAGCATCATTGCGACGCTCATTTCCTAAACTAGCACAGCCCCTGATCGGCTGCATGGAAAGCGGCGATTTCGAGCTGGCTCGTTGAGAGGGGAAACGCACTCGATGGCCGCCGGTACGCCAGCGGCCATCCAGTCAGCCTGACGATCAAATCAGCTGTTCCAGCAGCGCCCGGCAAAACGCCGGTAGATCGTCCGGCACCCGGCTGGAAATCAGGTGACCATCCACCACGACTTCTTCGTTCACCCACTCGCCGCCAGCGTTGACCATGTCGTCGCGAATCGAGGCGAAAGAGGTCACGCGACGACCGCGGATGATATCGGCCGACACCGCCATCCAGCCCGCGTGGCAAATCCAGGCCACGGGTTTTTGCTGTTCGTTCAAGCGCCGCACGAAGTTCACCATGGCCTTGTGCTGACGCATCTTGTCCGGTGCCATTCCGCCGGGAATCACGACCGCGTCGAAGTCATCCGCGTCGACCTCGGTCACGTCGGCATCCGGTTTGACCGCATAGCCCTTGCCGGAATGGTAAACACGTTCGCCGGC
>CAZUTZ010000244.1:0-4028 GCA_964623655.1 uncultured Wenzhouxiangella sp. | reverse complement strand
TCGACCACTTTTCCGACCAGCCCGCCGGTGACCGGATACCAGGTTTTCAGATCCTTGACTTCGATCAGCGGCGCGGCCCGGTCCAGCTCGGCTTCGGTGCGCTTGACCTGCGGGGTCAGCCGCTCATCCGAGACCTGCAGCGACTCGCCGTCGGCGTTCATGAAGTCGGCCACGGTCAGCAGGCGCTGCGGGTTGCGGTCCAGCGCGGGTCGGCAGGCGATCAGGCCGCGGGTGTAGGGGTGTTCGGCGCGCTTGAACAAGGCCTCGGTCGGGCCTTCCTCGACCTTGTGGCTGCGATACATGACCACCACCTGGCTGGCGACCTCGGCGATCACCCCCAGGTCGTGGGTGATGAACAGCAGGCTCATGCCGTACTTGGCCTGCAGATCGGCCATCAGATCCAGGACCTGTTTCTGAATGGTGACGTCCAGCGCGGTGGTCGGTTCGTCAGCGATCAGCAGATCCGGCTCGCAGGACATGGCCTGGGCAATCATCACGCGCTGTTTCTGACCGCCGGAGAGCTGATGCGGATAGCTGTCGATCAACTGTTTCGGCCGCGGCAGGCCGACCTGGTTCAGCAGCTCCAGCGTACGATCACGCGCGGCCCGGCGCGACAGCCCTTCGTGCTGGCGCAGGACTTCGGCTACCTGCTCGCCGATGCGGTAGACCGGGTTGAGGCTGGTCATCGGTTCCTGAAAGATCATGCCGATGCGCTTGCCGCGAATGCGGCGCATCCGGCTTTCCGACAGCGCCAGCAGATCCTGACCGTCGAAATCGACCCGTCCGGCGCTGATCTCGCCCGGCGGCGTCGGAATCAGCCGCATCAGGGTCATGGCGGTCACACTCTTGCCTGAGCCCGACTCGCCGACCAGCCCGACCGTGCCGCCCTTGGGAATGTCGAAACTCAGGTTCTCGACCGCCCGAACACGCCCGTCCTCGGTATGAAAATCAACCGTCAGCCCATCAATCCGAACCAATGCGTCGCCAGACCCAGCAGCCTGCCCCGCGTCGTCCTGAACCCTGAACCCTGAACCCTGAACCCTTTCCTCAGTCATCACCGATCCTTTGGATCAAGCGCATCACGCAATCCGTCGCCCAAGAAGTTCAGGCAAAACAGCGTGGCGGCCAGGAACAGGGCGGGGAAGAACAGGCCCCAGGGCGCGAATTCCATGTCCTGGGCACCGGCGTTGACCAGGGCGCCCCAGGAAGTATTCGGCTCCTGCACGCCTAAGCCCAGAAAGCTCAGGAAACTCTCGACAAGAATCACTTTCGGCACGGTCAGGGTGACGTAGACGGCGACGATGCCGAGCAGGTTGGGCACGATGTGGCGCCAGATGATCACCCAGGACCGGACCCCCAGCGCTTGCGCGGCCTCGACGAACTCCTTTTGTCGCAGACTCAGCGTTTGCCCGCGCACGATTCGGGCCATGTCCAGCCAGATATAGGAGCCGATGGCCACGAAGATGAGCAGGATGTTCCTCCCGAACACCACCATCAGCAGAATGACCAGGAACATGAACGGCAGCGCATAGAGGATGTCGACGATGCGCATCATGACGTTATCGACCCGGCCGCCGACGAACCCGGCAATCGCACCCCAGGCCACGCCGATCACCAGTGCCACGGCGGTGGCGACCAGGCCGACCATCAGGCTCATGCGCCCGCCGTACATGGTGCGCACGAACTGGTCGCGACCGATCGAGTCGGTGCCGAAGAAGTGTCCGGTTTCCAGGCTGGGCGCGTCCGAGATGCGCTCCCAGTGGGGGGTGGCGTAGTCGTACTGGCTGAGCAGCGGACCAAAGATCACCAGCAGCACGATCAGACCGAGAACAATGGCGGCACCCAGCGCGGCGCGGTTGCGCTTCAGGCGCAGCCAGGCCAGGTGCCACAAGCTGCGCCCGCTGGCCGCCGCGTCATGGTCGAAGTTGGAAAGCGCGCTGGCCGGAGTACTCATTCGTAGCGGATCCTCGGGTCGATCAGGGCGTAGATGATGTCGACGATCAGGTTGAACACCACGATCAGCACGCCGATGACGATGACCACGCCCATGACCAGGGTGTAGTCACGATTCAGCGCACCCTGGACGAAATAGCGACCCATGCCGGGCAGACCGAAAATCTGCTCGATGACCACCGAGCCCGTAATAATCGCCGCCGCCGCCGGACCCAGATACGACACCACCGGCAGTAGGGCCACTTTCAGCGAATGCTTGCCTAGGATTTTCCATTCCGGCAGTCCCTTCGCCCGGGCGGTGCGAACAAAGTCCGAGCGTAGCGTCTCGACCATGGACCCGCGGGTCAGACGGGCGACATAGGCCATATAGGGCAGGGCCAGTGCGATCACCGGCAGAATCATGTTGCGCAGTTGCCCGTCGCTCCAGCCGCCTGCGGGCAGCCAGCCGGCGTAGACGGCAAACAGCAGGATGAGAATCGGCGCCAGGACAAAGTTCGGGATCGCGATCCCGGTCATGGCCGACCCCATTAGCGCATAGTCCAGCCGGGAATTCTGCCGCCACGCGGCAATGGTACCGATCAACACGCCGAACAACAGCGCCACCGCCAGGGCCGAGCCGCCGAGTCGGACCGACACCGGAAAGCCCTCGGCGATCAGTTCATTGACGGTGAAGTCGCTGTACTGGAAGCTCGGACCCAAATCGCCGCGGGCGACCGAGCCCAGGTACATGAAGTACTGGATGATCAGCGGCTGGTCGAGGTTGTACTTGGCCTCCAGGTTGGCCATGACCTCCGGCGGCAGGCTCTTGTCCTCGTCGAACGGGCCGCCGGGCGCGATCCGGATCAGGAAAAAAGCGATGGTGATGAGGATGAGCAGCGTCGGGATGGAGCCCAGCAGCCGTCTCAGGATGTAGCGTGGCAGCATCTAGTTGGCTCTCTGGTCGACGGGGTCCTGGCGCAGCAGGAACATGAAGCGGCTGGCGTGCTGGTCGAGCACGTTGGGCTCCCAGCCCTGGACGTAGGGTTTGACCAGGCGATTGGCGACGTAGGTATAGACAGGCGCCAGGGGCTGGGCGTCCAGCAGCATCTGCTCGGCCTGGTGCAGCAGATCGAGGCGCTCTTCCAGATCGGCCGCGCGGGCGGCGCGAAAAAGCAGGCGGTCGTATTCAGGCTCGAAAAAGCCGATATCGTTCTGCGGATTTTCGCTGAAGAACTGCTCGAGGAAATACATCGGGTCCAGGTAGTTGCCGATCCAGCCGGCGCGGAACACCTCGGTGACCGCCCGCTGCCGCCGGGTGTTGAGAAAGACCCGGAATTCCTCGTTGATCAGCGAGGCGTTGACGCCCAGCGTCTGCTGCCACATCGCAGCAATCGCCAGCGAAATGCGCCGATGGTCCTCGTGGGTGTTGTAGCGGATCTCGACGCGCAGCGGGTTGTCCGGCCCGAAGCCGGCCTCTTCGAGCAGCTCCAGGGCGCGTGCCTCGCGCTCGGCCTGGGTCCAGGCGGCCCATTCCGGCTCGGCCGGCTCGTAGCCGGGAATGCCGGGCGGCACGTAGGAAAAAGTCGGCTGCTGGCCGAAGCGGGTGATCTTCTCGGTGATGATCTCGCGGTCGATGGCCATGGACAAGGCCCGCCGCACGCGCGCGTCATCGAAAGGTTCGCGCGTGGTGTTGAAGCCGAAATAGTAGGTCCCGAACCAGTCGGAAACGGTGAGCTCGTCGGCCAGGTTCGCCTGAATCCAGTTGAACTGGGTGGCCGGCACTTCGTAGGTCCAAGACAACTCTCCGGCGCGGTAGCGCATCAGCTCGGCCGAGATGTCTTCGGTCGGGTAGAAAAAGACTTCGTCGAGAATCACGTTGTCGGTATCCCAGAAGTAGGGATTGCGCACCACCCGGATGTGCGACTGCATGGCCAGCTCCTCGAGCTGGAAGGCACCGTTGCTGACCATCACGCCCGGACGGGCCCAGCGATCGCCGTGGGCTTCCACGGTGGGCCGGTGGACGGGATAAGTCAGGCTGTGGCTGAGCACCTCGATGAACAGCGGATTCGGGGCCTCGAGATCGATGTCCTGGGTGA
>CAZUTZ010000243.1:0-4041 GCA_964623655.1 uncultured Wenzhouxiangella sp. | reverse complement strand
TCGACGGACCGTACTACTTTTTCAAGCTGATCCAGAAAATGCGCCGCATGCTGCCGCCCTGGGTTCCAACCCTGGGACTGGAGGGGGGACGGGTCAACCTGGTGCCGGTTGATTTTGTCGCCCGCGCCATGGATCACATCGCCCACAAGCCGCGTCTGAACGGCCAGTGCTTCCACCTGACCGACCCGCACCCGAAGCGCATTGGCGAGGTCATGAACCTGTTTGCCGAAGCCGCCCACGCGCCGCTGATGTCAATGCGCCTGGATGCCCGCTTGTTCTCGCTGATCCCGGCGCCGGTCAAGCAGGGCTTGGGGATGCTGCCGCCCGTGCGGCGCATCATCAATCAGGTGCTCAAGGATCTCGGCATTCCGAAAGACATGCTGAGCTTTTTCAACTATCCGACCCATTTCGACACGCGCGAGGCCGAGCGGGCGCTCAAGGGATCGGGCATCAGCGTGCCTTCCCTGGATACCTATGCCTGGGTGTTGTGGGACTACTGGGAGCGCCATCTCGACCCCGAGCTGTTCATTGACCGCTCGCTGTCGGGCCGGGTGCGCGACAAGACCGTCCTGATCACCGGCGCGTCTTCGGGTATCGGCAAGGCCACGGCGCTGATGATGGGCCAGGCCGGGGCGAAGACCATTATTGTTGCCCGTGGCGAAGAGCAGCTGCTTGAAACCAAGGCTGAAATCGAAGCCGAAGGCGGTCAGGCGTTCCCCTATACCTGTGATCTCGCAGACCTCGACGATGCTGACCGGCTGATCGAGCAGGTGCTGGCCGACCACGGCCACGTGGATATTCTGGTGAACAACGCCGGCCGGTCAATCCGCCGCTCGATCTCGTTGTCCTACGATCGTTTTCATGATTTCGAGCGCTGCATGCAGCTCAACTATTTCGGCGCATTGCGGCTGATCATGGGCTTTTTGCCGCACATGGAAAAGCAGCGGCGCGGTCAGGTCATCAATATCTCCTCGATCGGCGTGCTCTCCAATGCCCCGCGCTTTTCTGCCTACGTGGCCTCGAAAGCGGCCCTGGACGCTTTCGCACGCTGTGCGGCGTCCGAGTTCAACGATACCGGCGTGTCCTTCACCACCATCAACATGCCGCTGGTGCGCACGCCCATGATCGCTCCAACCAAGATCTATGAATCTGTGCCGACCATCACGCCGGAGGACGCGGCCGACATGGTCAAGCAGGCGGTCATCTATCGCCCCCAGCGCATCGCCACGCGACTGGGCATTTTTGCCCAGGTCCTGCACTCGGTCGCGCCCAAGAGTTCGGAAATCATCATGAACTCGGCGTTTCGCATGTTCCCGGATTCTTCCGCCGCCAAGGGCGAGCTGTCCGGCAAGGACGACCAGCCGACCCAGGAACAGGTGGCGTTTGCCTCATTGATGCGCGGCATTCACTGGTAGGCCGGCGGGCTTTTGCCGGCGGAGCCGGAACGGTTCCGCCGGCCTGAAAGGGCTCAGGGGTGATTCAGCTTCCGACGATGCGCTCAAGCCGGTCCAGACTGCGGGCCAGATTGTTGCCCAGCGCTGCCAGATAACGCTTTTCTGAATTCATGCTTTCAACAAAGCTGCGTTCCTGCTCGAGAATGCTGCGGTTCAGTCCGAGCTCGAACGGCTCGAGGAAAGCCTCGAGTTCGTCGGCCATGGCCAACAGCTCGCTGCGGGTCGTGCGATAGGCGTAGTCGATCAGCTCGTGGCGCGAGGCGTAGCTGAAGACGTTGGTGAAAAACATCCGCTCGTCGTTGCGGTTGGGCTCGACCAGGAGAATCGATGAACCGGGAAACTGGCTCTCGTACTTGGCCATGCCGACCTGCATGCGCGACTGGATGAGCGCGCGGAAAGTCTGCGACAGCACGAGCGGCAGCCCGCCCTTGATCATGCGGCTTGAGCTGCGCCCATCCGGTGGCACGTCCGGGTCAAGCTCTGCGTCGTAAGGCACCAGAGGGTTGATGCCGATGAGTAGATCAGCGCCCTCGCGCAGCGCAACCGAGGCGTGCAGGGTTCGGCGCAGGGCGCCGTCGACATAAAAGTGGCTGCCAATCTGTACCGGCGGATACAGACCGGGCAGGGCGGCCGAGGCCTGCACGGCGCTGGAGATCGGCACGTGGTCCCAGCCCGGTTCGCCGAAGCGCACGGCTTGTCCGGTTTCCAGATCCACGGCCACGATACGCAGCTTGACGCCGAGCTGGCGAAAATCGTTGCTGCGACCCGGCCGAGAGAGGATGCCGGCAACAAATTCGTCGATGCTGTGATTGTCGAAAATACCGGTAGGAATCAGGCTGCTCAGGCTTTCGATGCTCTCCAGATGCGCAATTCGCTCCGGATGACGGACGCATTCGATCAGAATATCGAGCACCACGCTGGGTACGCTCAGGACGCGGTTGAAGTATTCGCGGACGGCCGGGCGCAGGAACAGATCCGGCTGGAAGCGGAATTCGGCGTCTGGCGAGCTCATGAAGATCCGGCTCATCTGCGTGCTGGTGATCTGGTTGGCCAGGCTGGCGGCAAGAAACGACCCGGAGCTGACGCCGATGTAGATGTCCAGGTCGTGCATCTTTACGCCGTCGATGGCTTCTTCCAGCGCCTGCAGTGCGCCGAGTTCATAAATGGCGCCGAGCGGTCCACCGCCGGCGATGGCCAGCCCGATTACCGGAGCTCGACCTTCGAGTCGGGGTTGACTGGCGGGTGTGAGTTTGAGCATATGCGCCTCGTTTTGTGCGGCAAATGAACTTCGGCGAGGGCGGGGGCGGCCGCCGGCAGCGGCCGGATACCGTCACCGCAAAGCGAAGGACGATGCCGACGACTCCCGGGTGTTGCTTCATTATAATGCAGCGCCTGATCAGCTTTTGGGCAGGCCCGACTGTTGCCGGCCCTTCGGAGACTCTGCCCATGGCGCTTGATTTGCATACCCCGGCCCCTGATTTCACCCTGTCGGATCAGGACGGTGAGCCGTTCCGCCTGTCGGACCATCGCGGCCGGCGGCTTTTGCTGGTTTTCTATCCCGGCGACGATACGCCCGTGTGCACGCGCCAGCTCTGCGACTATCGCGACGGAATCGAGACTTTTGCCGATCTTGGCGTCACCGTGATCGGGATCAGCACCGATGACGCCGCCTCGCACCGCGCTTTCCGCGAAAAGCACCAGCTGCCCTTCACGCTGCTCAGCGATCCGGATCTGGAAGTGGCTTCCAGATACGACTGCAAGGCCATGATTGGCATGAAAAGAGGCGTCTATCTGCTCGACGAGGAGCAGCTGATTCGCTATCGTCATGTCGAGGCGGTGGCGGTGTTCCGGCGCAAGCGCGAGGAGCTGATCGAAGCGATCCGGCAGCTTGGATGAGCGAATCTCCTTCTTACCGGCATCTGCACGAGCAGATTGAGCGTAACCAGGCCATCGCCGCCGAAGTCGATGCGCTCACCACGCCGCAGGCCCGGGCCTTTTATCGCCTGCAGCACTGGCAGCGCCAGCGTCTGGATGCCACCTACGCCGACCTGCGCGCCAGCGACCGCTACCTGCCGGCCTGCGAATTTTTTCTTGATGAACTCTATGGCGGGCGTGACGTGGTCGAGCGCGACCGTCAGCTTGAGCGCGCCGCCCCGGTCATGCGGCGTTTTCTGCCCGACCACCTGCTCAATGCCGTCGGCGATGCCATGCAGCTGCAGGCCATCAGCCTGGAGTTCGACCTGCGGCTGTCGTATCTGCTTTTCGACGTCGACCCGATCACCCAGCCCGACTACGCCGCGGCCTATCGGCACCACGGCGACTGGTCCGGCCGCGAGCGCCAGCTGCTGCTGATTCGGCAGCTTGGCGAACTGCTGGGCGAGACCGTGCAAAAGCCGCTGGTACACCGCCTGGTCAGACTGATGCACGGGCCGGCTGTGCTGGCCGGTTTCGGTGCGCTGCAGATCTTTTTACGCGACGGCCTGCAGGCTTTTGCCGTGATGGGCGAGGCCGACCATTTCCTCGACACCATCAGCGACCGCGAGGGCCGGGCGCTGGAGAACATGCGCTCGGGCAGCGACTGGCCGTT
>CAZUTZ010000242.1:0-4064 GCA_964623655.1 uncultured Wenzhouxiangella sp. | reverse complement strand
GGACCATCATTGCAGCCGACGGCTACCGGCTGTGATGCCAGCGCCGGCGCTGATTGCCTGAGGGAGGATCATCATGCTGTCTGAATGGATCAGTCCGCAAGACCTGGCCGCACTCTGGCTGACTTTGAAGCTGGCGGCGGTGACCACGGTGGTTTTGTTGATATTGAGCACCCCGCTGGCCCTGTGGCTGGCGCGCACGAAATCACGCTTGAAGCTGGCTGTGGAATCGGTGGTGGCGCTGCCGCTGGTGCTCCCGCCTACGGTGCTAGGCTTTTACCTGTTGATGCTGCTGGGCTCGCAGGGGCCGATCCAGGCGCTGGGTGGACCGGCGCTGGCGTTCACCTTCACCGGGCTGGTGATCGGTTCGGTGTTCTATTCCCTCCCCTTTGTGGTCCAGCCACTGCAAAACGCCTTTGCCGGCATCGAGCGCGGCACGCTGGAGGCGGCGGCCTGCCTGCGCGCCGGGCCCTGGGATCGCTTTTGCAGCATTGTGCTGCCGCTGTCGCAGCGCGGATTTCTGACCGCGATCACGCTGGGCTTTGCCCATACTTTGGGTGAGTTCGGAGTGGTACTGATGATTGGCGGCAATATTCCCGGTGAAACCCAGGTTGTCTCGATTGCCATCTACGATCATGTCGAGGCAGTGGACTATGCCTCGGCCCACGTGCTGTCCGGCTTGCTGCTGGCGCTTTCGTTCCTGATGCTGTTTGCGCTCTACACCATCAACGGGCGCATCAAGATGGTGCTGCCATGAGGTCGCGCGTGCCATGACACGTGTTACGCCAATTGTCATGCGCTTCGATTTGCAGCGCGCCGAGTTCAGGCTGACGGTCGACGTTGAGGTGCCCGGCCAGGGGGTCACCGCCTTGTTCGGACGCTCGGGCTGCGGCAAGACCACCTTGCTGCGCTGTGTTGCCGGACTGGAGCCGACGGTGCGCGGGCGCTTGCGGGTCCACGGCGAGGCCTGGCAGGACGCCGAGCGCTTCGTTCCCGCGCACCAGCGCCCGGTGGGCTATGTGTTCCAGGAGGGTCAGCTGTTTCCGCATCTGTCGGTACTTGGCAACCTGCTGTACGGCTACCGGCGCATTCCGGCCGAGCGGCGCATCGTGCAGCCGGACGATGTGACGCGCTTGCTCGGGCTGGAGGGCCTGCTGGAGCGTCGGACCAGCCAGATCTCCGGCGGCCAGCGACAACGCGTCGCCATGGGCCGGGCCCTGCTGACCAGCCCGCAGATCCTGCTGATGGATGAACCGCTGGCCGCCCTGGACCAGATCAGCAAGGCCGAGATCCTGCCTTATCTGGAGCGCCTGCACGAAGAGCTGTCGATCCCAGTGCTGTATGTCAGCCATGCCATCGAGGAAGTCGCACGCCTGGCCGACCACATGCTGCTGATGGAGGACGGACGGGTTCGGGCTCAGGGGCCTTTACGCGACCTGATCACCCGCGCCGACCTGCCGCTGGTCCACGGCGAGCAGGCCGCGGCGATTCTGGTCGGTGAACTGGGCTGGCATCTGGACGAGGAACACTTAAGCTGCATCAACGTGGCTGGCGCAAGCCTGTTTGTGCCGCGCCTGAGCGACCAAATCAGCAGCACGCTGAGAGTTCGCATCCTGGCCCGGGATGTGTCGGTGGCGCGCCAGGCGCCGCTTCCCAGCAGCATTCTCAACTGCCTGCCGTGCGAGATTGTCGAAATCGTCGACGATCCGCATCCGGGTCACTGCGTGCTCAAGCTGCGCTTGGGCGAGCAGTATCTCTTGTCGCGCATCACACAGCGCTCGCGCGCGCAGCTGGAGCTGGCGGTAGGCGACCCGGTTTGGGCCTCGGTCAAGGGTGTGGCGCTGAGTTAAGGGGGCCCGCCGGGCGAATGCCGTCCAGTTCTTCTTCCGGCAGCGCTTCCAGCAGTTCCGTCACCGTTCCCAGACCGGGAATGTCCAGCTCCGGTGCCAGATCCGCCAGCGGCCTCAGCACGAAGCCGCGCTCGTGCAGGCGCGGGTGCGGCAGGGTCAGTTCGGCTGTTTCGATTTGCTGATCGTCGACCAGCAGCAGGTCCAGGTCCAGCTCGCGCGGGCCCCAGCGCGCGCCGCCGCGTTTGCGGCCCAGGCCGGATTCGATGCCCAGCATGGCCTGCAGCAATTCAATCGGCGCTTTCCGGGTTTCCAGGCAGGCGACGGCGTTGAGAAACTCGGGCTGATCCGGCTCGCCCCAGGGCGGCGTCCAGTAGGCCGGTGAGACCGCCACCAGGCGCGTGCGCGGCAGGTTTTGCAGTGCCAGCAGGGCTTGTTCAAGGGTGGCTTGCGGCCGACCGAGATTGGCGCCCAAGCCGATCCAGGCGACGCTCACTGCGCGCTCGGTGCCTCGCGCTTGCGCGGTCGGCGGCGGCGCTTCTTGCCGCTGCCGGCCGAGGCCGAGTGGATCATTTTCATCCGGTCTTCGTGATCGACTTCCTGAATGTCGGTCCACCACTGGGCCAGTTCGGCCAGTTCCGGCTCTTCTTCCACGCGCAGCAGCAAAAAGTCATAGGCGGCGCGGAAACGACGCTCGTTGATCAGCTTGAGCGCGCGCTTGCCGCGGCGCTTGTGGAAGCGCGGCTGCATGCACCAGATTTCCTTGGCGATGGTCGAAAAACGCCGGTGGATCGCGACCTTGCGCGCCTGGGCGACGATGGCGTCCTCGCCCGCCTCGGCCAGCGCTTCGACCGGCGCCTCGCCGGCTTCGACCAGCTCGTCGGCGCGTGCCCGGACGCGCTGCCACAAAAAAGCCGCGAACAGAAAACCCGGCGTGACCGGCAGGCCTTCGGCGATGCGCTGGTCGGTGTTTTTCAGCGCGTTTTCGACCAGTTTGGGCGGGTCGGCCGGATCGGCGAACAGCGCGGGGAACAGCTCCGGCCACAGCGCCTGGCGCACCAGGGCGCGGTAGGTTGGCCAGGCTTTACCGCTCAGGAACAGTTTGAGAATTTCATCGAACAGGCGTGCCGGCGGAATATCGGCCAGGCGCGGGGCCATGGACGGAATGGGACCGGCGGTTTGCGGCTCGACGGCCAGGTCGAGCTTGACCATGAAGCGCACCGCGCGCAAAAGCCGCACCGGGTCTTCGCGGTAGCGGGCGACCGGGTCGCCGATCAGGCGCAGTCGGCGCTGGCGCACGTCTTCGTAGCCGTCCACGTGGTCGCGGATGGTCTCGTCGGACGGGTCGTACATCAGCGCGTTGATGGTGAAATCGCGGCGGCGCGCGTCCTCGGCCTCGCTGCCGAAGACATTGTCGCGCGTGACCCGACCGCCCTTGACGACGGTGCGGTCGTTGGGGTCGATGTCGGCATTGGCCTCACCGTCGCCGCGGAAGGTGGCAACTTCAATGATCTCTCGGCCGAAACGCACGTGCGCCAGGCGAAAACGGCGACCGATCAGCCGGGCGTTGCGGAACAGCTCGCGGATTTCCTCGGGCGTGGCGTTGGTGGCCACGTCGAAATCCTTCGGATTGGCGCCCAGCAAAAGATCGCGGATGCAGCCGCCGACCAGGTAGGCATGAAATCCTGCCTCCTGCAAACGATCGATGACTTTCAGGGCGTTGACGCTGACGTGGCGGCGTTGAATGCCATGTTCCGTGCGCGGCACGATGACCGGATCATCGACGCTTGCGGGTCGGTCGGCGGGGGTAGAATTCAAGAGAGTGGCGGGATCAAGGTGAGGACGAAGTCTTGACTGCTTTGCTAAACTTTAACTTTGGAAGTTTAGCATCATCGCAACACGGCAGAAAAGATCAGGTCGACGCCGCCTGAGCGCCCGTCGTGGAGCGAGACCCACCTCAACTCTGCAACTCGATCATCCGCATCATGACATTCGTCGTTACCGAAAACTGCATCAAGTGCAAGTACACCGACTGCGTCGAGGTTTGTCCAGTCGACTGTTTCCACGAAGGCCCGAATTTTCTGGTCATCGACCCCGAGGAGTGCATTGACTGCACGCTGTGCGAGCCGGAATGTCCGGTCGAGGCCATTTACCCGGAAGACGACCTGCCGGCCGATCAGGAAGACTTTCTCGAGCTCAACGCCGAGCTCTCGCGCGAAT
>CAZUTZ010000241.1:0-4083 GCA_964623655.1 uncultured Wenzhouxiangella sp. | reverse complement strand
CAGCGAATCCGGACGGGCGCAGAACCGGCGCGTCGAGCTGGTCGAAATCCGCGGCTGATCGCTCAAGCGAGCCGCTACCGGCGGGATCAACGGCGGGCTCAAAGCAGGATGAATCCGTCGGGCTTCGCTCAAGCCGGCGTCCGCCGAACCGCCGCCAGGATGATGGCCAGCCCCACCAGCACCCCGCCCGCCGCGGCGGCCAGCTGTACCGCATCGACGATGCCTTCCTCGCGTAGATAAATGCCGGCCGCGACCCACAAAAACACCGCGCCATAGATCAGGTCACGGGTTACGGTGGTGATCCAGATGTAGACGGCCGTGGCAATCATCACGGTGACCAGCGCCCATTCGTCCATGGCCAGTTCCAGCGGCCAGGACTGGCGGTCGTAGAACCAGTTGGCCACATTGGCCAGGGTCGCCGTGGTGGCCCAACCGAAGTAGAGGCTGAAGGGGGCGTCGATCAATAAGCGGCCAGTCCAACCGGGCCGATTGCGGCGCAGCCGGGTGGTGATCGCGATGAGCGTGGCGAGGATGATGCCGGTGAGGATGACGCTCAAGCCAATCATCTGGTAGTGCCAGGCGAAGATCCAGCCGAAGTTGGCGGCGGCGTTGAGTAAGAACAGCGGCGTGATGCCGGCGGCGCGCGCTCGCAATTGGAGTGACCCGAACAGCGCGGTGAGCGCGTAAACCAGCAGGCTCAGGTAGATCAGGCTCCAGATCCGAAACACCCAGCCGGCGGGGGTGAAACCGGTCGGGTACATGTCCGAAATCTGGCCGGTGCGCAGATCGTTGATCGGCAGGATGTTGGCGGCGGCGTTGACGCCAATGACCGCAAACAGTGCCAGCAGCGGCGCGATGCGGAGGGCAAATCCGGGATTGTTGTGCATGCTGGCGCTCCGAGCTGTGCGTTGAACGAACAGAATCAGCAGATCCGCGGCAGCGGATCGTCTTCCAGCTCGTCGATCAGGCGCTGGCCGCCCAGGCTGGTGGTGAGCGTGACCGCGCCTTTTTTCTCGCCCACGGTGCCGATCACGGCGGCATCGGGTGCGACATGTGAGCGGCGCAGCTCATGGACGGCGTCATCGGCCTGATCCGGTGAAATGGCGGCGACGACGCGACCCTCGCAGGCCAGATAAAGCGGGTCGTAGCCGAGCAGTTCGCAAACCGCCTGCACCGGCTCGCTCAAAGGAATGGCATTTTCATCCAGGGTGATGGACAGACCCGCCTCGCGCGCCAGATCCAGCGCCACGGTCGCCAGGCCGCCGCGGGTGGGGTCGCGCATGAAGCGCAAGCCCGTGCGCTTCATCAGCATTTCGGTGACCGGCAGGACGCTGGCCGAGTCCGACTGCAGGTCGCCTCGAAGCCCGTATTCCTCGCGCGCCAGCAGCACGGCCGTGCCGTGGTCGCCGACGGTGCCGGAGACGATGATCTTGTCGCCGGGCTGGACGCGATCCTGCGCCAGCACCGGGCCGGCCGGCACCACGCCCAGTCCGGTGGTGGCCAGATACACACCACCGCACTCGCCGCGCGCCAGCACCTTGGTATCGCCGGCCACGACCTTGACCCCGGCCTGCTTGGCCGCCGCCGCCAGCGCATCGACAATACGCTCCAGCAGGGCGGTTTCGATGCCTTCCTCGATGAAGGCGTTCAGGGTCAGGTAAAGCGGAAACGCGCCGCCGACAGCCAGATCGTTGACCGTGCCGTGAACGGCCAGCGAGCCGATGTTGCCGCCGGGAAATTCCAGCGGGTCGACGGTGAAGCCGTCGGTGGTCATCATCATGCGCACGCCCTGCGGCACTTCGACCACAGCAGCGTCGACGCTGGTGTCCAGACCTTGTTCGCCCAAGCGGGCGGCAAACAGGCCGTCGATCAGTTCACGCATGTAGCGCCCGCCGTTGCCGTGGGCCAGGCGGATGTTGGGTTCGAGTTTCATGTTGATCAGGCTTTGTTAGTGATGTTCAGTATAAGAACAAAAGCCTCTCGCAAAGGCGCCAAGACGCAAAGGACGCCAAGAATGAAAGGGGGTTTAAATCGATGCCTTTCCAGGGGAGGTGGCGAAACAATTCCAAATGTCTCAGTCTTCTCGATTTTGGTAAGTTCTACATCAAATCATGCCTTGCTTTTCCTTTGCGTTCTTGGCGTCTTGGCGCCTTTGCGAGAGGCTTTTGATCTTTTCTCAAGATCCCGATGCCGCTTCGATCACCTGCCCATAACTGATCCCGGCATCGTTGACCGGCAGCCGCTCGGGAATCAGCGCTTTGCGCCGGGTGGATTCGATGGCTTTCGCGGCCTGGCTGCTCAGCAGATGGTTCTGGAACACCCCGCCCGTCAGGCCGACTTCGGTGAACGAGTACCGCTGACCCAGCGCCTCGATTTGAACGGCAATCAGCCGGCTTAACGAAGCATGAAAGCCGGCAGCGCGGTCGACGACAGGGATGCGCTCGTCGGCCATCCAGGCCATCAGCTCGGACCAGTCGGCGCGCAAAATACCCTGGTCGTCTTCGGCCAGACTCAGATCCGGCGCACCGGCGTCATGGCCGGTGGCTGCCATGGCTTCCAGCCAGGTCGGACCCTGGCCTTCGTAGCTGGCCTCCAGCGCCACGCCGGCCAGCGCCGCCGCGCCATCGAACAGGCGGCCCACCGCGCTGCTTTCGGGACTGGCCATGCCCTTTTCCCAGGCGGATTTGAGTAGACGGTCGTACTCAGGTGCTCGGGTCCAGTCAAACCCGGCGTGCCAGGACAGCGACAGTGCGGTACGCCAGGGCTGCCGGGTCACGCGGTCACCGCCGGGCAGACGGAAAGGCCGGAAAGAGGCCACCCGCTTCCAGTCTCCGGGTCGACCGTAGTAGGTCTCGCCGCCCCACAGCGTGCCGTCGCGGCCGTAGCCGACGCCGTCCCAGGCGAAGACCAGCAGGTCGCGGTCCAGAATGCCGAATTCGCCGGCCAGGGCCGAGGCATGCGCTTCGTGATGAAAAACACGGGTCAGCGGCAGACCGGCGTCGCGCGCCCAGCGGCTGTTGGGGAAATCGGGGTGGGCGTCGCAGGCGAGAGCCTCGGCGCGCACGCCGTACAGGGACTGCAGGTCGGCCGAGACCTGGCGAAACACCTCGACCGCGCGCGGGCTGTCCAGCTCGCCGATGTGCGGCGAGACGATGGCGCGCGATTTCCAGGCCAGCGTCACCGTGTTCTTCAGGAACGCACCGACGGCGAGCAGCGGCTTGTCCAGGGTGATCGGCAATTCGATCTCCAGCGGGGCGTTGCCTCGGCCCAGCCGGATCGGGCGCACGCGGCCGGCGATCTGGCGCCAGACGGGGTCGTCGGCCGGGCGCTGGATCGGGCGATTGTGGTGCAGAAAGGCATCGGCCACTTGACCCAAGCGTGCTTCGACATCTTCAGGATCGGTCAGCACCGGCTCGCCGCTTAAGTTGCCCGAGGTGGCAACAATAGGTCGACCCAGGTCGCCCAGCAGCAGGTGATGGATCGGACTGTAGGGCAGCATCAGGCCGACCTCGTTCAGGCCCGGCGCGATACCCGCGGCAAGCGGCGCGTCGGGGCGCAAGCGGGCCAGCATGATGGGTCGTTCGGGGTCGGCCAGGCGCGCCGCCGTGGCCTCATCCAGTTCAGCCAGCTCGCGCGCACCGTCCAGACGATCGGCGCCGGACATGGGCACCATCACCGCCAGGGGCTTGTCGGGACGGCGCTTGCGCTGCCGCAAGGTGGCCACGGCGGTTTCGTTGGCCGCATCGCAGATCAGGTGATAGCCACCAACCCCGCGCGCGGCGAGAATACCGCCGGCCTCGATGACGCACGCAGCGGCGGCCAGGCTTTCTTCGTCGCCCTCGGTGAGATCCTCGCCATGGCGAAAGCGCAATTCCGGGCCGCACACCGCGCAGGCCAGAGGCTGAGCGTGGAAGCGGCGATCCAGCGGGTTGCGGTATTCGTCGTCGCAGTCGCCGCACAGCGGGAAGTCTTTCAGAGTCGTGTTCGGCCGGTCATAGGGCAGCGCGCGGATGATGGAGTAGCGCGGACCGCACTGGGTGCAGTTGATGAAGGGATAACGGTAGCGGCGCTCGCGGGGATCGC
>CAZUTZ010000240.1:0-4090 GCA_964623655.1 uncultured Wenzhouxiangella sp. | reverse complement strand
CCTGAACCCTTACCCTTTTAATTTTTCAATCAAGGCTTTCAAGGCCTTCCCGCGATGGCTGACCTGCGACTTCTCCGCCATTGACAACTCGGCAGCGGTGGTACCGAGCTGGGGGTCGTAGAACAGCGGGTCATAGCCGAATCCGCCGCGGCCGCGCGGGGCTTCGAGGATGGTGCCGTGCCAGGTGCCGGTGGCGATCAGCGGCGCCGGATCGCGGTGGTGGCGCAGCAGCACCAGGCAGCAGAAGAATTCCGCCTGGCGGCGCTCTTCGATGACGCCGGAGAGTTTTTCCAGCAGCAATTCGTTGTTTTCGCGATCGCCGGCATTTTCGCCGGCAAAGCGCGAGGAGTAGATGCCGGGCTGGCCTTTCAGCGCTTCGACCACCAGGCCCGAGTCATCGCCCAGGGCCGGCAATCTGGACACCCGGGCCGCCTCGCGCGCCTTGAGCAACGCGTTTTCTATGAAGGTCAGGCCGGTCTCGGCGACGGGTGCGACCTTGAAGTCGGCCTGCGACTTGACCCGCATGTGCAGGGGCTCGAGCACATGCCTGAGCTCCTTGAGCTTGCCCTTGTTGCCGCTGGCCAGAACCAGTTGTTCAAGCGCCACGGAGCGCCTTCTCCTGCATCTGCACCAGCTCGGCTGAGCCTTTTTCGGCCAGCGCCAGCATGGCGTCGAGTTCGTGGCGGTGGAAGGCGTGGCCTTCAGCCGTGCCCTGGATCTCGATCAGCCCGCCGCCGTCGTTCATCACCACGTTCAGGTCGGTGTCGGCGGTCGAGTCTTCGGCGTAGTCGAGATCGAGCACGGCATCGGCGCCCAGCATGCCGACCGAGACGGCAGCGACATGGCCGTGGATGACGTTGCGCTTGAGCTTGCCGTTTTTCAACAGCCCGTCGACGGCATCGACCAGCGCCACATAGGCGCCGGTGATGGATGCGGTACGCGTGCCGCCGTCGGCCTGAATCACGTCGCAGTCCAGAGTGATCGAACGCTCGCCCAGGGCCTCCAGGTCAATCACCGCGCGCAGGGACCGCCCGATCAGGCGCTGGATTTCGAGCGTGCGCCCGCCTTGCTTGCCGCGGCTGGCTTCGCGCTGGTTGCGCGTGCCGGTCGCGCGCGGCAGCATGCCGTATTCGGCGGTGACCCAGCCCTGGCCCTTGCCTCGGAGCCAGGGCGGTACGCGCTCCTCGACGCTGGCCGTGCACAGCACGCGCGTCTCGCCAAAACTGATCAATACCGACCCTTCGGCATGGCGCGTGTAGCCGCGCTCGATCTGGACCGTGCGCAGCTCGTCAGCGGCGCGACCGGACGGTCTGTCTACCATGTAATGCGTTCCTTTTTATCGGGCGGCAAGGTTACCATGTCGGGCTATCTTCACGCCGAACAGGGTCGCCCGATGATCCGAAGCATGACTGCCTACGCCCTGCGCGCCAGCGAGGTGGGCACCGGCCGGCTGAGCTGGGAGCTGCGCTCGGTCAACCAGCGTTATCTGGACTTGAGTCTGCGTCTGCCGGAGGGCTTTCGCGAGCTCGAACCGGAAATCCGCAGCCGCTTCAAGCAGCGCGTGCAGCGCGGCAAGATCGAGGCCGGTCTCCGATTCCAGGCCGACCCGGCGGTGGAGTCGGCCCGGCTGCAGCTCAACGAGGAGCTGGCTACCGGGCTGGGGCGCCTGATCGAGGAGCTGGGCAACCACACCCCGGGTGCCGCCCAGCCCGATATGGCCCAACTGCTGGCCTGGCCCGGTCTGGTGATTCAGCAACGCCCGGACTTCGAGGACGAGCGCACGGCCGCGATGGCGTTGCTCGATGAGGCGCTGGATGCGCTGATCGCGGCGCGCGAGCAGGAAGGCGCGGCCATTGCCGAGGTCATCGAAAGCCGCCTGGTCGGCATCGAGGTCCAGGTCGAGCAGGTGCGCGGCCATCTGCCGCAGATCCGCGAAGGGTTGGAGCAGCGCTTTCGCGATCGCCTGGCCGCGCTGGAATACCCAGTCGATCCGGGGCGCATCGAGCAGGAGGTGGTGCTGCAGCTGCAAAAACTCGATGTCGACGAGGAACTGGATCGCCTGGCGATGCACGTGGCCGAAATCCGCCGCGTCCTGGGCCTGGACGAACCGGTCGGTCGGCGCCTGGATTTCCTCATGCAGGAACTCAATCGCGAGGCCAATACGCTGGGCTCCAAGGCCGCCGTGGTCGAGACCGGTCAGGCCGCGGTCGAGCTCAAGGTGCTGATCGAACAGATGCGCGAGCAGATCCAGAATGTCGAGTGAGGGCGAGCTTTTCGTGATTGCCGCGGCCAGCGGCACCGGCAAGACCAGCCTGATCCGTGCCTTGCTCCAGCGCAACGATCGCCTGGCGCTGTCGGTGTCGGACACGACCCGCGACCCGCGCGCGGGCGAAGTCGACGGCCGGCACTATCATTTCGTCGACCGCGAGGTGTTCCAGCGCGGCATCGAGGCCGGGCGCTATCTCGAGCATGCCGAGGTCTTCGGCAACCTTTACGGCACCTCGCGCGATCACGTGCAGGACTTGTGGCGGCAGGGCCGCGATGTGTTGCTCGAGATCGACGTGCAGGGTGCCGAGCAGGTGGCCGAGCGTCACCCCCAGGCCTGTCTGATCTTCATTCTGCCGCCTTCCATGGCCACGCTGGCCGAGCGCCTGGTCAATCGCCAGTCCGATTCGGCTGAAGTGGTGCGTCGGCGCTTGAGCGAGGCGCGCCGCGAAATCGAGGCCTGCCGGCGCTTCCACTGGCTGGTGGTCAACGATGACTTCGATCAGGCGCTGCGGGAGCTGGCGGCAATTATGACGACCTGGCCCTTGCGTCAGGAGCGCCAGGCCGGGCATGTGCGCCAGCTATTGGATGAATCCCCGCCAGACCTTACAATAGACGGCTATCCCGACTGAAGAGTGCACTCATGGCACGAGTAACCGTAGAAGACTGCATCGGGGCGGTGCCCAACCGCTTCGAACTGGTGGTCACCGCCGCCCAGCGCGCCCGCCAGATTGCAAACGGCGCCGACCCGCTGGTCGAAGAAGCCTCCGACAAGCCGACCGTGATCGCCCTGCGCGAGATTGCCGATGGCGCCGTCAACGACGACAACATCCGCGATCTGCAGGCCGATCTCGACGCGCGCCTGGCCGCCATCCAGGCCGAGGTGCCGCCGCCACCGCCCGACGAGGACGACTGAAGGCTGCCACCAGCGCGCGTTGCATGCTGCCGGGTCCGGTTCGTGATTTAAGAGATCTGCTCAACACCTATCTGGAGCCCGAGCAGGTCGCGCTGGTGCTGCGCGCCTACGAAGTCGGTTCCGAAGCGCACGACGGTCAGACGCGTCGATCCGGCGAAGCCTATATCCTGCATCCGGTCGCCGTCGCCCGGATTCTGGCCGGCATGCGCATGGACCACCAGACGGTGGCCGCCGCCATCCTGCACGACACCATTGAAGACACGCCGGTCGAGCATGCCGATCTGGCGCGCGACTTCGGTGCTGATGTCGCCAAGCTCGTCGAAGGCGTCACCAAGCTCGACAAGATGAAGTTCCGCACGCGGCTCGAGGCCGATGCGGAGAGCTTCAGAAAGCTGCTGCTGGCCATGAGCCGCGATCTGCGGGTCATTTTCATCAAGCTGGCCGATCGCTTGCACAACATGCGAACCATTGGCGCGATGTCGTCGGACTCGCGCCGCCGGATCTCGCGCGAGACCCTGCAAATTTACGCGCCGATTGCCGAGCGCCTGGGCATGAACGCGCTGAAAGAGGATCTCGAAGAGCTGGGTTTCGCCAACCTGTATCCCAACCGGCACCGGGTGATTGTCCAGCGCGTGATGAAGCTGGCGGGCAATCGCCAGGAAGTCATCGAAACCATCACCGGCAACCTGAAAAAACGCCTGGGCGAAGCGGGCATTCCCTGTCGCGTCGAGGGCCGCACCAAAACGCCGTACAGCATCTATTGCAAGATGCGCGACAAGAACATGCCCTACGGCCGGGTCATGGACGTCTACGCCTTTCGCATCGTCACCCACTCCGAGCCGCACTGCTACCAGGCGCTGGGCGTGGCGCATTCGCTCTACAAGCCCAAACCCGGCAGCTTCAAGGACT
>CAZUTZ010000239.1:0-4097 GCA_964623655.1 uncultured Wenzhouxiangella sp. | reverse complement strand
CTGCGTGGCCACCTGACCGCCTACGACGCGGTCTATGTGAGCCTCACCCGAGCACTTGATGGCACCCTGGTAACCCGCGACGAGCGCCTCGCGCGTGCCAGCGATTTGGGCAGTAGGGTCGTGGTACCCGCCTGAAGATTTTCCGTCGTGCCGGTCCAGAAATTCAACGCCCAGGCAGAAAGCCACCAGCTGGTCGCCGTACAGCAGCAAGATGAGCCCGGCGGCGGTCAGATCTGCCTCAAGGGCCGGCAAAACGCCAGCGCTTAAGGCTGCTGCCGTCGCCCTCGGCGCGCGGGCGGTTCACACAGGCGATCAGTTCATTATCACCGCGCCAGGCAAAGCCGTAGACCTGGCCATCCAGCGCCACCGGCCGGCCGCTTGGCTCAACGACGAAGCTGCGAGTCGGTCGGCCGAACCACCAGCTGATTTCCTCGTTGAGCCGATAAGCCAGCCGGCTGCCCGACTCGGACCAGGCAAAGCGGCTGATCGACATCTCGTTCGACAGCCTGCTGCGGGCCTCGTGGCGAGCCAGCAGCACGCCGTCGGAGCGGCGCAACTCGACCGCGCAGCAGCCGTCAGCAACGCTCACCAGTCCACCGCGCAGCTCGTCGGGCAGGACGCGTTCGCGGTGCCATTGCCACTCGACCTCGGCTGGCTGGCGGCAGGATTCCGGTGGCGGATCGGCGCGCTCGAGCTGCGAGTCGGGCGTCAGTTCGGCCCGGTACCAGTGTGGTTGCTCGACAGCCCTGCGACCGCTGCGCAGCACGTATACGCCGTGCCCGGCATCGTCCCAGCACATCCTGTACGGAGTGAATGAAGGACCCTCGGTTCGATCGGCCGGCCCGGCCGGCAGCACCAGCCGCCGGTCCTCCATGCGCAGCAGCGCAGGCGAAGTCATGGACTCGCGGCTGCCGTCATTGGTGTGGAAGTGCCGGATCCAGAACAACATCCACTCCCGGTCGACCGAAAAGCTGACCACCGGCGTCGGCGTGCAATCCACCGACCCGAGATCGACCAGCCACTCACCGGCGCGGGCCGGCGGATCGTCGGCCGGCGAACAGCCCCCAAGCCACAGGCCAAAAACGCCGAGCAAGAAGAGGCGGCAGCGCTCGGTCTGCCGCCGGGCGATCACGGATACAGCCAGAACGAAATCAGCTCATCGCCGTAGAGCAGGGCGATCAACCCGGCGGCGGCCAGGTAGGGGCCGAAGGCAATCGGAATGTCCTTGCCGCGCCGGGCGATGATCATCATCAGGATGCCGACGACGGCGCCGACCAGCGAGGCCAGCAGAATGATCACAGGCAACAGCTGCCAGCCCAGCCAGGCGCCCAGGGCGGCCAACAATTTGAAGTCGCCGTAACCCATCCCCTCCTTGCCGGTCAGTAACCGGAAGCCATGAAATACACCCCACAGCAGCAGGTAACCGGCCACGGCGCCGATAACGGCGTCTTCCAGGCTGGCAAAAAGCGCCCAATTCAGGTTGATCAGCAGACCGGCCCACAGCAGGGGCAGGGTGATCTGGTCGGGCAGAAGCTGGTGGTCGAAGTCAATGCCGGTCGCGGCAATCAACGCCCACAGCAGAAACAACGCGGACAGCGCTTGCGCGGAAACCCCAAAATGCCAAACCACCCACACCGACAGCAGCGCGGTGATCAACTCGACGATCGGATAGCGCGCGCTGATCCTCGCCCCGCAGTGCCGGCACTTGGCGCGCAGAAACAGCCAGGAAAGGAGCGGGATATTGTCGTACCAGGCGATCTCGGTGCCGCACTGCGGACAGCGCGAACGCGGCTTGACCAGACCCGGCGCCGGCTCGGCCGGGTCGGGCGCGTCAGCAAGTTCCAGCAGTTCGCGGCACTGCTGCCGCCAGTCCTGCATGAGCCTGACCGGCATGCGCAGAATGACGACATTCAAAAAACTGCCGACCAAAAGCCCCAGCACGAAAACCGTCGCCAAAACAGGGGAAAATGGCAGAGCCTGCAGCGCCTCAATCACTGAAAATCCCTTAGCGTTTTAGCGCTATTGTCCCCCATCCAGCCAAACCCGTGTCAGCCCCCAAATTGACCTTCCTGAACCCTGAACCCTGAACCCTGAACCCTAATCTTAATCCTTAGTAACCCGATTCATCTCCACCAACCCAACCCGGCCGGCCTTGACCTTGTTCAGCGCCGCCCGCCGCAGATCGATAATGCCTTCCGCCTTGGACTGCTTGGCCAAGTCCAGCGCCGAACCGCCGGCCAGGATGATGCGCTCCATTTCTTCAGAGACCGGCATGACCTGAAAAACCCCGGTTCGCCCACGGTAGCCCAAGGTGCAGCCATCGCAGCCAACCGGCTGATAGATCTGCATACCGGCGTCGACCTCATCCTGCGTGAAACCGGCTCTGATTAGTGTTTCCGGCGGCACATCCTCCGGTTTTTTGCACTTGTGCAGCGTGCGAGCCAGACGCTGGGCCAGCACCAGATGCACGGTCGAGACGATGTTGTAACTAGGCACACCCATATTGGACAGCCTGGCGATGGATGAGGGCGCATCGTTGGTATGCAGCGTCGAGAGCACCAGGTGACCGGTCTGGGCGGCCTTGATGGCGATTTCGGCCGTCTCCAGGTCGCGAATTTCCCCCACCATGATGATGTCCGGGTCCTGGCGCAGAAACGATCGAAGCGCGGTGGCGAACGTCAGGCCCTGCTTGATGTTTTGCTGGACCTGGTTGATGCCCTTCATGCGGATTTCCACCGGGTCTTCGACGGTGGAAATATTGGTGCCTTCCTGGTTCAGAATGCCCAGCGCCGTGTACAGACTGACCGTTTTACCCGAACCGGTCGGGCCTGTGACCAGCACCATGCCATAGGGCTTGGAAATGGCCTCCAGATAGAGTTGTTGCTGCTCGGGCTCAAATCCGAGTTTTTCCGGCCCCAGATATGCGCCGGAAGAATCCAGAATACGCAGTACGACTTTTTCGCCCCAAAGCGTGGGGCAGGTGGAGACACGAAAATCGTACGCCTGTCCGCGTCCCAGATTGAGCTTGATGCGGCCATCCTGCGGCACTCGCCGCTCGGCGATATCCAGATTCGCCATCACCTTCAGCCGGGCCGACAACCTGGGCGCCATGCGCTTGGGCGGGCGGACTTGGGTTATCAGCACGCCGTCGACACGAAAGCGCACGCGGTATTCCTCTTCGTAGGGCTCGAAGTGAATATCCGAGGCGCCTTTGCGGATGGCGTCGACCAGCACCTTGTTGACAAAACGCACCACCGGGGCGTCTTCCGCGCCTTCCAGGCCAACTTTTTCTTCTTTGTCCTGCTCTTTGTCGAACTCGAGATTTTCGAGATCGCTGTCTTCCTGCGTCAGCTCGTCAAACGCCTGAGCCGACCCGGCCAAGGCCCGGTCCAGTGCTGTCTCGATGGTGTGGTAAGGCGCCAGGATGGGTTCGACCAGCAGGCTGGAAGAAAAGCCGATTTCGTCCAGGCCTGCCCGGTTGCCGGGATCGCCCAGGGCCACAAACAGCCGGCGCCCACGCTGGACCAGGGGGATGATCAGATGCTTGCGCAGCAGTTCCTCTTTTACCACACCGACTGGCGCGTGTTTCAAGTCGACCGCGGAAAGATCCACCAGCGGCATGCCGAAATCCTCCGCCGCAATCTGCGCAAAAGCGACTCCGTCAACCAGCTTGTCGCGCACCAGGTGCGAACTGAAAGTGCGACCCTTCTCGGCGGCTTTGGATTGAGCGGCCAGGGCGGCCTTTTCCTCCAAAACGCCTCCTTCAACGAGGCGGCGGGCCAGGTTATTGAGCGGTTTCAAGACGTCGGCGGCTTGTACGTTCATGGGCGAGTCCTTGGGGTAGGTTCAGGACAAAGCACAGGGCCCAGCGCGCGGCCCGGAAAGACTAAGCAACTGGCATATTAGCAGTTTTGCCGCCGCCGGCGCCTACACGACGGCAGCCATCTGGAAGATCGGCAAATACATTGCAACTACCATACCACCCACCAGAACGCCAATGAAAACGATGATCAGTGGCTCCAGCAGACTGGACAGCGCATCGACCGTGTTGTTGACTTCCTCTTCGTACACGGTGGCCACCTTGTTGAGCATGGCAT
>CAZUTZ010000238.1:0-4115 GCA_964623655.1 uncultured Wenzhouxiangella sp. | reverse complement strand
GACCTTCAGCCTGTCGACTGGCTGCGCTACATGGGATTCATGGTCTGGCTGCTGGTGGCCATCATCCTGCTGGTCATCCCGCTGGCCGCGACAGAACCGGCGCCGACCTATCGGGTGGTGGGCTGGTGGTCGGGTGCAATTTTGTTCCTGATTGCTTTTCTGCATCCGGCGGTGCGGCTGCAGTTGCGTTCGGCGTTCTGGCAGCGGGTTTTGTTGTTGGCCGTGATGTCCGTTGCGGCGTTCGCGGTCAACTATTTCACCCGTTTTGGATTGGGCGGGCTGCTGGCCATGGTGGTCGCCGCGCTGCTGCCGTGGATGTTGCCGGCCTTGCTGGGTATGGCCTGGGTCGGCGCGCTGGCCCTGTTTTTCGGTGGCTGGGTGATCTTTTTTCCGGAAGGCAGCTGGCTGCTGGCGCTGATCTTTACCTTGATGACGCTGGGTCTGACCCTGTTTCCCTTTATCGCCTCCCTGCTGGCGCTGCAGCAGGTGCAGGCGCGTGCGGACCTGCGGCGGGTCAATTCCGAGCTCCTGGCCACCCAGTCGCTGCTGGCGGAGAACACGCGGATTGCCGAACGGGTTCGAATTTCCAGGGATCTTCACGACCTCGTCGGTCATCATCTGACTGCGCTCACGCTGAATCTGGAGGTGGCCAGTCACATCACCGACGGCAAGAGCAAAGACCACGTCGACAAGGCGGCTGCCGTGGCGCGCTTGCTGCTGGCCGATGTTCGCGAGGTGGTTGGTGATCTGCGCCGCGACGATCAGGTCCAGCTCAAACGGGCACTGGAAGTGCTGGCCGAAGGTGTGCCTGATATGGCCATCCATCTGGACATCCCGGAGCATCTGTCGCAAACCGACCCTCGGCATGCCCAGATCCTGCTGCGCTGCGCCCAGGAAGTGATTACCAACGCCGTGCGCCATGCCAGCGCGACCAATCTCTGGATCAGTCTTGAGTCGGGGCGGGACGGGGTCGCCCTGCGTGCGCGTGACGACGGGCGCGGCGCCCAGGAGTTGATGCCCGGGAACGGCCTCAACGGCATGCGCGAACGGCTGCGCGAACTGGGCGGGCGCCTGGATATTTCCACCGGTCCCGGCGTGGGCTTTCAGCTGCGGGCCTGGATGCCGCTGGAGAAGACGGTTTGATCAAGGTGATGCTGGTCGACGATCAGACGCTGGTGCGGCAGGGGGTGCGCTCCTTGCTCGAGCTGTCGCAGGACGTGGAAGTCATCGGCGAGGCGGCAGACGGGGCGACGGCCATTGAACAGGTGCCCCGGCTGCAGCCCGATGTGCTGCTGCTGGACATGCGCATGCCGGGCAAGAACGGGCTGGAGGTGCTGCAGGCGCTGGCGGCGGACGGGGTTTTGCCGCCAACCATCATCCTGACGACCTTCGATGACGAAGATCTGGTTCTGGCCGGCATTCGAGCCGGCGCGCGCGGATATTTGCTCAAGGACGTCGCGCTGGAGGATCTGCTGGAAGCGGTGCGCTCGGTTGCGGCCGGTCGGACCCTGGTCAAGCCGGCCGTAACCGAGCGCTTGCTGAAAGGTCTGGGCCAGATCAACACGGGCTTTTCAGCGCTAGACCAGCCCGATCCGCTGACCGAGCGGGAAACCGAGATTCTGCGCCTCATGGCCGGTGGCTATTCGAACAAGGAAATTGCCAACGCATTGAGCGTCGCCGAAGGCACGGTCAAAAACCATGTCTCCAGTATCCTGTCGAAAATGGGGGTGCGCGATCGCACGCGGGCCGTGCTCAAGGCTTTCGAAGGCGGGTTGATCTAGCGCGCCGCGCGAAGTTGCCGCACCTTCAGGTAGCGCTCTAGCGCTTCACGGATGGGCGCTCAGGCATTGCCCACATCATGGTCGCGGGGCGAATGCAGATACTCACTCTCTTCGGCTGACTGCATGACCTGCCGGGCGAGTTCCTCGATGCGCTCGCTCGCGCTCATCATGTCGTCTTCGTTGGGAACATCCTGCGGCTGGTGGGCGTACAGCCAATAGTGAACGGCGCCGGCCAGAAGACCGTCAGCCAGCGCCCAGGGATCGGCCTCAGGACTCTTTTCGGCCAGTTCGTTGCCCAAAGCGACTACGCCGTCGGCGGCTTCGTCAAACAAGGCGTGATTGACTTCTTCGAGGTCGTCTTCATGCATCAGCGATTTCCTTGCCGTTGTCGGCCATGGTTTGTCGGGCCAGTCTTGCGCCCAGATCGATGACTTCCCGCGCGCGATGGAATTCGTGGACCATGCAGGCGTTTTTCGGGACGCGAACCACCAGATCGGGCTGAAAGATAGCCAGCTGCTGGCGCGTGATCGCCGCTCCCATCGTGTCCAGGGAACGCAGCATGATGGCCAGCAGGCCCGGTTGGGTTTCGCTGGGGCTTTCTCCGCCGGAAAAGCTGTCGACGTAATCTTTCACTTTGCCCCAGACCTTGTTTTCATTACGCCGTTTTGTCTCAGCGCTGTCGTTTTTCGTCCTGGGATCCAGACTTTCCGACGGCGGGCCGTTGACGTCGACCACCATGGTCAAGTCGGACATGCAGCGCAGGGTGGGCGCGACCGGGATCGGGTTGAGCAGGCCACCGTCAACCAGGTTGCGATTGCGGTAGCGATGCGGCGTGAAAATCCCCGGAATTGCGATCGAGGCGCGTATGGCATCGAACAGCGGTCCGCGATCCAGCCAGACTTCGCGACCGTGGTCGATATCGACCGCGACGGCGGTGTAATCAATATCGAGATCCTCGATATTGGTATCGCCGACCAGTTCCTCGAGCTTGCCGAGGATCTTTCTGCCCTTGATGAGTCCGCCGCCGGCGAAGGTCCAGTCCAGCAGCGCCAGAATCTCCGATTGCTCCAGGCCGCAGACCCACTCCTCGTAGGCTTCGAGCTTGCCGGCAGCGTAGATGCCGCCAACCAGCGCGCCCATGGAACTGCCGGCAATCGCCTCGATCCTGGCCCCTGCGCTCTCGAGCATCCGGATCACGCCGATGTGAGCCAGCCCGCGTGCGCCACCGGATCCCAGCACGAGGGACACTGTTTTCCCGGACATCGAGCCTTGTTCCGTCATGGCATTATTCTAGAGTCATTCTTCAAGCCATGAGCGCCAGGTTGCGGCAAGTATGAAAACTGCAGATTTTCGTCGGTACTATCACGAGCAATTCGTCGGTCCGAATTATTCGGGTCGAGCTCACCTGGCTTTTGTGCTGGTTTTCAGTCTGGTCGGCGTGCTGGTGTGCATAGGGCAGCTCGACCAGGTCCATGCGCTGGAGTGGCTGACGGTGCCCCTGGCGTTTCTCTATGCCAACCTGGCCGAATACCTGGGTCACCGCTTCGTGATGCACCGCAAGGTGCCCGGGCTGGGCCTGATCTACAAGCGTCACGCGGGCCAGCATCATGTCTTCTTTACCCGCGATCAAATGGCCCTGGAGGGTTGGCGCGACTGCAAGGCGGTGCTGTTCCCACCCATCCTGATGATCTTCTTTTTCGGCTTTTTCGCCACGCCGGTCGCGTTGCTGCTGGCCTGGCTGTTCAGCGCCAACGTCGCCTGGTTGTTCGTCGCCACCGGCCTGCTGTATTACCTGAACTACGAGTTGCTGCACCTGGCTTATCACCTGCCCGAAGACTCACGCTGGCTGAAGCTGCCTTTTCTCAAACGCCTGCGCCGGCTGCACTACCTGCATCACGATACTTCGATGATGGCGTCGCGCAATTTCAACATCACCTACCCCATCGGTGACTGGCTGTTTGGCACTCGGGCCTGATCAGGCCCGGGACATTTCGACCATGCCTCGACTGTCGCGTCCCAGCATGCGCTGGAGCAGCTTGACCACATCGTCTCCGATCAGATAGAGGATCGGGATCAATCCCAGGGTTATGACGGTTGCGAAGACGATGCCGAAGGCCAGCGAGACGGCCATCGGAATCACCAGCTGGGCCTGAAAACTGGTCTCGAAAAACACGATCGGGGCGAGCCCCAGGAACGTGGTCATCGATGTCAGCACAATCGCGCGGAAGCGCGCTCTGGTGGCTTTCAGGGCGGCATCGATCCGGGCCTGGCCGGCGCGTCGGTGGCGGTTGACGAAATCGACCAGGATCAGGCTGTCGTTGACCACCACCCCGG
>CAZUTZ010000237.1:0-4144 GCA_964623655.1 uncultured Wenzhouxiangella sp. | reverse complement strand
AGATGAACCTCAAGCTCATCGAGCCGCTGCGCGAGCTGTTCAAGGACGAGGTGCGCAAGATCGGCATCGAGCTCGGGTTGCCTCGCGACCTGGTTATGCGCCATCCGTTCCCCGGGCCGGGTCTGGGCGTTCGGATTCTGGGCGAGGTCCGGCCGAAATACGTCGAGCCACTTCAAAAGGCTGACCATATCTTCATCAGTGAACTGCGCCGGGCCGGGTTGTACGACAAGGTCAGCCAAGCCTTTGCCGTCTTTATGCCGGTCAAGTCGGTCGGCGTGGTCGGCGATGCGCGGCGTTATGAATTCGTCATCGCCCTGCGCGCGGTCGAAACCGTGGACTTCATGACCGCCCGCTGGGCTTATCTGGATCATGAGTTCCTGGACCACGTCTCGCGCCGCATCATCAACGAATGCCACGGCGTGTCGCGCGTGGTCTATGACATCTCCGGCAAGCCGCCGGCGACGATCGAGTGGGAGTAAAAGCGTGACAAGCCACCGTATCGACGACTGGCCTCGCTTTGCGACTCAGGCTGAGTATCAGAAGGCGCTGACCGATTTCCAGGCCCGATATGCCGCGCGCTGGCAGTGGGGGCAGCTCATGGAGTCGGTTTGCAGCACTCCGGGCCGTTTTCCGGGATTCTGCAGCTTGTGCGAGAAACAGACCGAGTTCGCCTTTACTCCTGGCGCGGCGAATCTGCGCGAGGAAATGACCTGTGCTTCGAGCAATCTGAATGCCCGGATCAGGGTTGTTTTGAAACTACTGAAGCGTTTCACTCCTCCCGGCGGACCGGCGCGGATTTATCTCACTGAGCAAACCACGCATTTGTACAAATTTGTTCGCGAGCGCTGGCCGCAGGCCGTTGGCAGCGAATACTTTGACGATTCCCTGCGCCAGCGCCTGACTTATTACCTCAAGCACCTGGTCAGCGAACGCGAGCGGCTCAGGCACGAAGATGTCACCGCACTGAGTTTTGACGACCAGTCGCTGGACGTCATCATCAGCTGCGACGTGCTCGAACACGTTCCCGATTATCGTCAGGCCCTGTCCGAGTTTGCCCGCGTGCTCAAACCCGGCGGCCGACTCTTGCTGACCGTGCCGTTCATGGATCAGTCGGCGGAGACGACGGTGCGAGCGCGTCTGCGCGAGGACGGCAGCATCGAGCATCTGGAAGAGCCCGAATATCATGGCGATCCGGTGGATCCCGACGGCGTGCTCGCGTTCTACAACTTCGGCTGGGATCTGCTGTCGGAGGTCCGAGCCGCGGGCTTTTCGGAAGCCTGCTGGATCCTGCCCTGGGCGCCGGAGGAGGGACTGTTTTCCGGCCTTTGGACGCTGCAGGCCGTTCGCTGACGACAGGACTCTCGAGGCTATGGAGCTCAAATCTGCGATTTCCGACCCGATTCTCGACAGTACCGAAGCCCTGCGCGCCGAATACGACGGTGCAAAGCCGTTCCGGCACCTCGTTATTGACGACTTTTTCAACCAGGCTTTTTGTGATCGGTTGACTGCGAATTTTCCGCCGTTCGACGAGCGCCTGGCCATGAACGAAAACGGCGAGGTCGGCGCCAAGTGCACGCACGAGGATCTGCCGGGTCTGGGCGGGCCGTGGGCCGATGTGGATCGGATGATCCAATCGCCGGAATTCCTAGGCTGGCTGGGCCGCATTACCGGGATCGATGAGTTGCTCTATGACCCGCGTTATTTCGGCGGCGGCACGCACGAGAACCGGCACGGACAGGACCTGGACCCGCACGTGGATTTCAACAAACACCCAGTCACCGGCTGGCATCGGCGCCTGAATCTCATTGTCTACCTGAACGAGGAGTGGGATCCGGACTGGGGCGGGGCGATCGAGTTTCACAATGATCCGCGCCTGTCGTCGGACCAGAACGACATTCGGCTGGTGCAGCCGATGATGAATCGCGCCGTTGTGTTCGAGACCACGCACTGGTCCTGGCACGGGTTCGAGCGCATCAATCTGCCGGACGGTGACGCCGATCAGCGTTCGCGAAAGTCGCTGGCGCTGTATTTCTACAGCAAAGAGCGCCCGCCCGAGGAGCAAGTCAAACCGCATTCGACGATTTACGTCGAACGACCTTTGCCGGCGCACATCCAGCCGGGTCTGACCTTGAGCGGGGACGACCACGCCGAGATCGTGCGCCTGCTGGCGCGCCGAGATCAGCACCTTCAGCGCCTATACGGGACTATTTCAGAGCTCAGCCATCAGCTTGAAGAAAGCCGCCGGGGCCTGCCTGTCGCGGCATACCGCCGACTGCGATCGTATGGCGGGCGGATGTTGCGGCGATTCGGCCTGCGCCGCTGAGGCGACGCAGGCCCTCGGTTCCGTTCAGCTATCGGGCGGCGGTGTAGGAATCATCGGCGGCAACTCCAGCGTGATCGAATACTGACCCGGCTCCAGGTCGATCACGGCCGTTGCCTTGTTGACAATCGGATTGATGCGGGTCGGCACGACCGGGGAGAGTGCCGAGCCGGACTCGGCGATCATCAGGGTCAGCAACGGCTGCTCTCCGATGGCTTCTTCACCGCCGATCCACCAGTTGCCGCGGCCCCAGAATTCCGACACTTCGTTGCGGTAGTAGAGCTTGAGTTCGGCCGAAAGCGGCCCGCCGTCCAGCTCCAGCGTCCACTCACGGTCGATGCCGATTCGCGCCGCGTCTTCGACCACCGACATCTCCAGGCTCAGCGGCACGGGCGACGGGCTCACCGGCTGCAGTGTCGCCAGTGTCCAGCCGCTGACGTCGGTCAGGTAAACGCGTTCCTGCGATTCCGGCTCGATGACCGCGCTTGCTTCGTAGAGCTCGCCTTCCTCGTCGGCAATGCGGCGTTCAATAAAGCGTGCTCGCAGGCGCACGAATTCCATCACCGCCTCGACCTGGTCGGCAAAAAGATCCGGAGTGCTGAAATGGTTCTGGTCATGCACCGCAAAAGCGTTGGGGCCCGGCTGGATGTTGATGCTGTCTTCCAGCCGCTCGATCAGGGCCTCCACGCGCGCCTCGAACCAGCTTTCCGGAAACACTTCTTCGACCAGTTCCAGCAGCCGGTCTTCGGCCACCATGCGCAATTCCGGCGTGGCCAGGAAGCGCTCGATGAGCAAATTGTCCCAGCCGCCACCGAGGCGATATTCGTACATGAAAAAGTCGTTGTCGGTGAAAAAACCGTCGCGGAAGTGCGAGCCGAAGCTCAAGTCCTTGTCCCAGGGAATGACCATCCAGCGCGCGTCCGGGTCTTCGTGATCCAGATACAGCCAGTAGTCGTCGCCGAAGGCGTCGATGTCGCCGACCAGCCAGTGCAGGACCAGCCAGTCGACAAAATTGCCGACCTCGAAGCGCTCCTCGAAGCCGGCCAGGAACTCGGCGCCTGGTGGGGTGGCCTGGACCCACTCGATCAGTTCCAGCACGGCTTCCCATTCCGGATCGCCGCGCGAGTTGAAATTGTCGACGACGAAGTCCAGCCGCTCTTCTTCAGGCAGCTCCGACAGATCGAAACCGAAGCTGGACCGGGGGGTGTCGGGATCGCCGCCGCGAATCTGGTCGCGAACCAGCGTGCCGTCCGGGTTGAGCCCGTTCTGGATCAGCAGAGTCTCGTCAATCCTCTGAATGTGCAGATGCGTGCCTTCATAGACGCTGTTGATCCACAGATCGAAGAAACGGGTTTGCGGTGCCGGCTGGCCCAGTTCGTGAAACAACTCAAAGCTGATCGCCTCGCGCACCATGGTTGGATCGGTGTACATGGCGTTCAGGTTCATGCGGTCGCTGTCGAACAGCAGGGGCTGCGGACTTTCAAAGCGGATATTGAAAGACTTCTTGGGCAACTGTCGGGAGGAACTGCCGCGAAACCGCAGGCCGGTCAGTGCCTGGGCTTCATCGCTGCCGTCGAAACGTACCTCGCCCGGTAAACGGTCATTGCTGAAAGGATCGCGGGCATAGAGTTCTGCCAGATCCTCCGGCGTCATTTCCAGGTCGACGCGCCGCCCGGTCGAAGCCAGCAGATCCGGGCCGGCGTCGATGCGAACCAGATCGAGCTCAGTCAGCGCGCCATCGGGCTCTTCGAGCTCGAAGCGCCAGCCGCCGTCCACGGCTCGCATCACGGCGGTGCCGGCCGGTTCGAAAACGAGCATGTCCGG
>CAZUTZ010000236.1:0-4144 GCA_964623655.1 uncultured Wenzhouxiangella sp. | reverse complement strand
GAGCTGCTGGTCGACCGGCGTGCCGGTCGGCGCCAGGATGCCGCTGATGGTGAAGGGGTGATCATCGTGTTCCTGCAGTGCGACGCTGCCGGTGCCGTGGGCCAGCACGATCTGATCACCCACCTCGTAGCCGTGCTGACGCGCCACCTGAGCACCGATGACGACGTCGAACAGGTCATCGAAAATCTCGCCGCGCGCCACGCTCAGCCGCTCGCGGTCGCCGAAGCGGTAGTGCTCGAAAAAATCCTCGCTGGTGCCCATGACGCGGAAGCCGCGAAATGAATCTCCCAGGGCCATGGGGATCACCCAGTCGATCACTGGCTGTACTTTGAGCTCTTCGAAGGTTTCCCAGGAGATGTCGTTGGTGGCATCGCCGATCCCGAAGACCGAGTACAGCAGCAGCTGGATCGGCGAGGTGCGCGCGCCGACGATCAAGTCAACCCCGGAGACGCTGCGATGAAAGCCGGTGCGCACCTCGCTGCGCAGCTGTTCGACCAGCACCAGCAGAGCAATCGACAGGGCGATGGTGCAGACGGTCAGAATGACCGCGAAGCGCCGGTTGACCAGGGACCGCCAGGCCAGGCCAAGTAGATTCACGCGCTCACCTCGGCGGCGTTGATTTCGGTCAGATCAATGCTGCGGTCGAAGTGGAGGGCCAACTCGCGGTCGTGGCTGACGAACAGCAAGGTGCTTTTGGCCGCCTCGACCTGTGCGAACAACAAATCGAGAAAAGACTGGCGCCGATCGCTGTCGAGCGACGAAGTGGGTTCATCGGCCAGAATCAGCGCCGGTCGCCCGATCAGGGCACGAGCCGCAGCCACGCGCTGCTGCTGGCCGACGCTGAGCTGATCGGCTCGACGGTCCCAGAGATCGGGATTCAAGTCCATGGCTTTCAGCAGGCTCTCGGCCTCTGCCCGCAGGTCGCCGGCACGCTCCGCCCGCGCACGAGAAAAGCGGCACGGCAGCATGACATTGGCGCGCACATCCAGCCAGGGCAGGAGATTGAACTGCTGGAAGATCACGCCCAGGTTTTCGGCGCGGAAGCGATCCCGGCGAGCCCGGCGCAGCGCTACCAGGTCCAGCTCGCCAAACTGCATGCGGCCCGAATCCGGTCGAATCAGCCCGCCGATCGCGGCCAGCAGCGTGGACTTGCCCGAGCCGCTGGGACCGTACAGAAACACTTTCTCGCCGCGATTGAGAACCAAACGCTCGATATCGAGCACCGGCCGGGGCTGGCCCGGCCAGGTATAGCTCAGCGATTCAATCAGCAACAATTCCATCATGGACGCCGGAGAACGGATTCCGTCAGGTCAGCTCGACTGGATCAGACTCGCTTCTTCTGCTCGCTCAGCGCAGGTCGATGCGCGGGTTGGAGGGCGTCAGGTTCGCCTGAGTGGTCACCGTCGGCGTCAGAACCCCAATCTCCATGCGCTCGTTGCCCGGATAGCCGTCAAACAGGCCCAGATCCACCCAGCGCAGTCGCTCGGGGTGACTGCACTCCATACCGACGATGACGTGGAACTCCGAATGCTCGTGGTCATGATGGTGATCGTGGGAGTGGCCATCGTCGTGGTGGTCGTGGTCCCCCCCGCCGTGATGATGGGCATCGTCGTGCTCGTGATCATGCTCATGATCATGATCATGGTGGTGACCGTTGTCATGATCGTGGTCGTCATAGTCGCCGTTGGACCCGAAGCCATGGGTATGGGCATTGACGCTGGCCAGCTCGCACCCGCCGCGCGGATCGGCCTGCACCCATTCACCGACTCGCAGGAAGCCCAGCGCGCCGTCCAGTGCCGCTTGCTGCTCGTCGGTTCGCGGCTCATGCTCGAAGCCGATCAGATTGACGCCCGGAATTTCCAGCTCGATGCGCAGATCGCCGTTGTCGATGGACAGATTCCCGGTGGCAACGCCATGGACATGCGGCGCGTGCTGACGTTCGATCTCAGCCAGAGCCGAGCCGGCAATCAGAGTCGAAGACAGGGCGAGAAAAAGAACCGAACGATGAATCATGCTTTACTCCGCTGATGAATGAGGGCTGTTATTTTATAACGTGATTTAAAGGAAAAGTTCCCTGCAATGCGCACACGTCGTTGGCCCGATCGACTCGGGATGATCGTTGCCCTGGGGTGTGGCGTTCACTGTGCAGCGCTTTCGCTCGTTTTCATACTCTATCCTGCGCTGTGGATGAATCGCAAATACTGGGAAATGGGCTTGTGGCAGAAGCTCATCTGGCTGGAATGGGGTCTGCTGGCCACGGCCTGGCTGCTGGTACTGGCGGCCATGATTCCCGGCTGGCTGCGCCACCGGCACGCGGGTCCTGCTTTGCTCGCCCTGGTCTCGCTTTTGTTGATGACAGCGGTCATCACCACCTCACTGCACTTCGCCCATCGCTGGATCAGCCTGGTCACCCTGGCCGCCGGCCTCCTGCTGGCCGGAGCTCATTTCTGGAACCTCAAACTCGGCCCCTGCGATCGCCGTGACAAGGTCTAGTGGGCCATGCGGCTAATAAGGTAACGCTCAGAGTCACTGTGCTGGCGCGAATCAAGGCGCGTTCCGCGGGGAATGGCAAGCCCTTTCCAAGGAACGCAACGCCGAGTCGCGCCAGCACAGTGGCTCCCGAAGGGCCGTCGCACAAGCGCCGTGGGCTGCGTTCCGCGTTTGCGCTACCGTCGCGCTTGACGCAAAATGACGCGCCTGGGACAAAACAACCATAAGCATGAAAACCTCTTCCATCCACGGTATGTGGTCTTCGCGGCTGGCCTTCGTGCTGGCCGCGACCGGTTCGGCGGTCGGCCTGGGCAATATCTGGCGTTTCCCCTACATCACCTCGGAAAACGGTGGCGGCGCCTTCGTGCTGATTTATCTCGGCTGCATTCTGCTGGTCGGCCTGCCGGTGATGTTTTCCGAAATTGTCATCGGCCGACGCGGCCGCATGAGCCCGGTCAATTCGCTCAAGGAGCTTTCGGGGGCCGTGGGCGCCAGCCGGGCCTGGATGGGCGTGGGCTTCCTCGGCATCATCGCCGGCTTTCTGATTCTGTCGTTTTACTCGGTGGTCGCCGGTTGGACCCTTAACTATGGTTTTCTCTATTTGAGAGAACTGTTCGGCGCCCCCGGCATTACCGACCCGGACGCCACATTCAGCGGCCTGCTCGGCAACGCCGGTCGGCTGACTTTCTGGCACGGCGTGTTCATGCTGATGACCGTCGGCGTGGTGGCGCTGGGCGTGGAAAAAGGCTTGGAGCGGGCGGTCGGCATTCTCATGCCCATGCTCTTTTTGCTGCTGCTGA
Source organism: uncultured Wenzhouxiangella sp. (assembly GCA_964623655.1). Taxonomy (GTDB): domain Bacteria; phylum Pseudomonadota; class Gammaproteobacteria; order Xanthomonadales; family Wenzhouxiangellaceae; genus Wenzhouxiangella. The sequence continues at coordinate 854 of CAZUTZ010000236.1, read as the reverse complement.
TCCTGCTGGGTTACGGCGTCAGTACCGGACATTTCTGGGATGCCGCACGCTTCCTGTTCCAGCCCGACTGGTCGCAAGTCTCCACCGGCATGCTGGTCACAGCCCTGGGTCAGGCCTTTTTTACCCTGAGTCTGGGCATGTGCGCCATCATGACCTATGGGGCCTACCTGCCTTCCAACGTGAACGTGCCCCGGGTCGGCACGGCCGTGGCGGCTTCCGACACGGTGGTCGCGCTGATCGCGGGCCTGGCGATTTTTCCGGTCATCATCGCTTTCGGGATTGATCCGGGCAGCGGCGGCGCCGGGCTGATCTTCACCTCGCTGCCGCTGGCCTTTGCCGAAATGCCGCTGGGCGTTTTGTACGGCACCCTGTTTTTCCTGCTGCTGTCGGTCGCCGCCTGGACCAGCTCGATCTCCTTGATGGAGCCGGCCACCGCCTACCTGGTCGAAGCCACCGACTTGTCGCGCAAAGCCGCGGCCATGCTCATCGCCGTACTGTGCTGGCTGCTGGGCCTGGCCACGGTGTTTTCTTTCAACATCTGGTCGGAAGTCTCTATCGGCGGCAAGAATCTGATGGGTGCGATCGAGTTTGTCGCCACCGACGTGATGCTGCCTGTCGGCGGCCTGCTGACGGCTCTGTTTGCCGGCTGGGTGCTGTCGAGGGCCATTACCAAGGAAGAGCTCGACGACAAGATGCCCGACTGGGCCTTCAAGGCCTGGCTGTGGCTGACGCGTATCGTCACGCCACTGCTGATTCTGTGGGTGATGGGAAGCATTCTGGGCTTCCTTTGACTTTCGGATCGTCGGTTCTACTGATCTTTGATTGATTTATTAACCTGGCATCAAAATACCTAC
>CAZUTZ010000235.1:0-4172 GCA_964623655.1 uncultured Wenzhouxiangella sp. | reverse complement strand
GGGTCTGAACTGCGGACACTCGTTGACTTCTGCGATGAGCGACGGTCTTTACAAATTCAGCAGCATTGATCTGAACTGGAACACCCGCGAGCTGTTCCATCAAGGAAAGCCCGTGGCCGTCGAGCCGAAGGCGCTGGAGCTGATTCACTACCTGCTGCAACACCGCGATCGGGCAGTCAGCAAGGACGAGCTGGCACAGGCGCTGTGGCCGGACCGGGTGATCTCGGATACCGTTATCAGCCAGACCGTGCGCAAGGCGCGCGTGGCCGTGGATGACGACGGCGAACGTCAGGAAGTCATCCAGACCGTGCGTGGCTTTGGCTACCGCTTTGCCGCCAACCCGGTCCGGACCAGCAGCGAGCCTGCAGCAAGCCGGCCGGCAAAATCATCGTCGTTTTTTCGGGGTCGAAACGCGATACTTTTGCTCGCCGTGACGGCGCTGGGACTGAGTATCTGGTTACAGGGTCCGGACGTTGCGGAGGCACCCGAGCTGCGCTCGGCTGCCATCGTGCCGGGTGTGGATATTTCTGCGACGGATGCTCAGCCGTGGCTTGCCGAAGCCGTGACCGACGTCGTCCACTCGATCTTGTCCGAGTCCCCCAACTGGGCCGTTGTTCCCGGTTCGGTGGTCTCCGCCCAGCTGGAGCTGGCCGACAATCAAAGCTCGGCCATGACAGAGCTGTTCGATCAGCTCGGCGTCACCCACGTCATCCATGGCGAGCTGGCAGGCGGGGACGGTCAATGGGACCTGGTCTTTCGCGTACTCGATCGCTCGGGCGAGGAGTCCCGTTTGCGAGCCAGCGGCGAACTCCCGCTTAAACTGGCCCTGCAAACCGCTCGCAGCATTTCGGCAACGGCCTACGCTCAGGGCGCACAGAATCTCGGTCTATGGCTGGAGGATGACTGGCTGGCCGAAACCTATTTCCGGGGGATCGGCGCGATGCGTCAGGGCGATGCCGACGCGGCTGCCAATCTGTTTTCCGCCACGCTGGAATTCAACCCCGGCCATGCCTGGACCCGCTATCAGCTCGCCACCGCGCGGAATGCGCAGGGCCGTTATCTTGACGCCGCCGAGCTGCTGGAAGATCTGGTCTACGACTCGCAGCTGGAGATTGAACAACCACAGCTGCACAGGCTGGCGGCCAACGCCCTTGGCGTGACCTGGTGGTATCGCGGCGACCTGGAGACAGCGTCGGGTTACTTCAGGATCATGGCTGCCAGTGGACGGGCCGCCAATCACTTGCTCAATGCCGCCAACGGTGAGCTGAATCTGGGCATGGCTTATTCGACGCGGGGTGAGTTCGAGCAGGCCGAGCAGCACTACATCGAAGCCATGGCGCTGTACTCGAAGGCCGGCTACAAACCCGGACGGGCGCACGTGGCCAACGCCCTGGGCATTCAGGCCTATCGCAAGAACCAGGTGGATCAAGCCAGGATCTGGCATGAGGAAGCCTTGAGCGCCAGACGCTCGCTGGGCAATCAGCGCGACATCTCCGAAAGCCTGTTCAACCTGGGACTGATCGCCGCGATGCGCGGGCAGTGGGATGAATCCGAGCGCCTGCTGGAAGAAGCGATCATGCTGGCACGCGCGGTCAATGACCCGGCACGCGAACTCAACTATGCAACCAACCTGGGATACAACCGCGCCCGCACCGGCCGTATAAGTGAAGGCCGCGCCCTGCTTCTGGAAACGCTGGAGCGCGCCCGTGAGCTGGGCTATTCCCAGGCCGAAGCCGACTGCATCAAGTTCCTGGGCGTGGTTGAATCCATGGCCGGTAACACCCAGGCTGCCCTGGAATTCCACGAGCAGGCTCTGGCGCTTTACGGGCCGGATGACCGCGGCGCTGATCGGACCGCCGCCAAGATCGCTTTTGCCCAGGCCTTGCTCGATCTGGAACGCTTCGAGGAGGCCGAGCAAGCCCTTGATCGCCTGGAGCAGTCCCGGATCCTCGCGCATCAGCCCGGCAACCGCAGCCACTATCTTCGTTTGCGGGCGCAGCTGGCCAAGCGCGGTGACGATGCCTCACTCCAGTATCAGTTGTTGCAGGACGCCGTCGAGGCTTCTCGAATTTCCGGCGACCAGAACCGGGTCACGGAAGCGACGAGTGCCCTGGTCCGGTTTTACCTGAATACAGAACGGTTGGACCAGGCACGAGGCGTCTTTGCAAGCTTGCCCGAAACGGCCCAGCTGCAACCCCAGACGCTGCTACTTGGCTCGGACCTGGCCCTGCAGGAAGGCAACATCCTGCGGGCCGGGGAACTACTGGAAAAAGCTCGCGAGAGCCTCGGTGAGCGCTGGACTCAGGCCCATCAGGCGCGGCTTGAACAAATTCGCTCCGACGGCTGACCCTCATTTTATCGGTGCGGTTCAGGCAGCAACCGGACAACGGGTGGCAAGCTTTGCCGAGTAATGACAGACATCTTTTACGAGCGTTCGCCGCGAAGACCCAATCTGCAAACACCCCGAAGCCCAGGACGCTTCCAGGGGACTGAATGCTTCAGCCACCGACTCCGCTATCGCGCCAACCCGAAGTGATCGGATAGCGTCTGTCGCGGCCGAAAGCCTTGCGCGTGATGCGCGGACCCGGCGCGCCCTGGCGCCGCTTGTATTCGGCCGCCAGCACCATGCCGGCGACCCGCCTCACGATACTTTCGTCCATCCCCGCCGCCACAATCTCCGAGATCGGCTGATCCTGCTCGACATAACGGGTGATGATGTCGTCCAGAACCGGGTATGGCGGCAGCTTGTCCTGGTCGAGCTGGTTGGGGGCCAGTTCAGCCGAGGGCGGACGATCGATCACGCCCTGCGGGATGGCCGGGCTTTGCGCATTGCGCCAGTCCGACAATTCATAGACCAGCGTCTTCAGCGCGTCTTTCAGCGGCGAAAAACCGCCGCACATGTCGCCGTAGATGGTTGAATAGCCGGTCGCCAGCTCGCTTTTGTTGCTGGTGGCCAGCGGCAGGTGGCCGAACTTGTTCGACAGCGCCATGATGATGTTGCCGCGGGCTCTGGCCTGCAGGTTTTCCTCGGTGAAATTCTCGCGCGTGCCGGCAAAAGCCTCGGCCAGCTGCCCGGTCAAGGCCTGGTAAACGGGTTCGATAGAGATGTTGTCGAACTCCAGACCCAGCAAATCGATCTGCTCGGTGGCCAGAATCAGCGACAGTTCTGCCGTGTGGCGCGAGGGCAGCATCACCGCCAGCACGTTTTCCGGGCCCAGCGCATCGGCGGCCAGGGCTGCGGTCAGGGCCGAATCGATCCCGCCGGACAGGCCGAAGACGACCGAAGAAAACTTGTTCTTGCGCACATAGTCGGCCAGGCCGCGTTGCAACACCGAATAGATCACCGGCAGATCGGCGGTCTCGCCGGCCGGCCAGTGACGATAGTGCAGGCGCCCGTCTTCAGCGTCGAAATCGACGCGCAGCAGGGCCTCGTCGCACAAAGGCGCCGGATCGGACAGCTCGCCCTTGCCGTCGATGGCCAGGGAGTGGCCGTCGAATACCAGCTCGTCCTGGCCGCCGACGCAGTTCAGATAGATCAGAGGCAGCCCGGTTTCGGCATGCCGGCTCTTCAGCACTTCGCCGCGATCTAGATGCTTGCGCCGGTAGTAGGGCGAAGCATTGGCCGAAACCAGGATCTGCGCCCCGGCAGCGGCGGCTGCGCGCGCCGCTTCCGGCGTCCAGGTGTCCTCGCAGATCAGCACGCCGACGCGCACGCCCTTGACTTCGACGACCAGTGGCTGATCGCCGGGCACGAAATAACGACGCTCGTCAAAAACCGCGTAGTTGGGCAAATCCCACTTGTCGTAGGTGCCGATGATCCGGCCATCGCGCAGCCAGGAGACCGAATTGAAACGCTTTCCGTCGTGGCCGCGCGGATAGCCGATGATCAGGTCAATGCCATGGACCTTATCGGCAATATGAGCCAGGGCCTCCTCGGTTCGGCGCATGAAGCCCGAGCGCAGCACCAGATCTTCCGGCGGATAACCGACCAGGGCCAGCTCCGGCAACACCAGCAAATCCGCGCCCTGCTCGTCGCGCGCCTGCCGGATCAGCTCGATAATTCGGTCGTGGTTGGCAGTGATGTGACCGACGTGGAAGTCGGATTGGGCTAGCGCGATTTTGAGCATGGGACCAGAGATAAGGTTTCAGGGTTCAGGGTTCAGGGTTCAGGG
>CAZUTZ010000234.1:3750-4194 GCA_964623655.1 uncultured Wenzhouxiangella sp. | reverse complement strand
CCGGCTTCGCGCACGGCGGTGAGGATCTGCTCGGCCTCCGAGGCCGGCACGCGCGGATCGTTGGCACCCTGGATGATGAACAGGGGGGCGGTGATGCGGTGAGCGTTGTTGGAAGGCGAGATCGATTCGAGGAATTCCCGCACTTCGGGAATGCGCTCATCGCCATATTCGGCCCGGCGCAGGTCGCGGCGATAGCCGGCGGTGTTTTCGAGGAAGGTAACGAAATTGGAAATGCCGACGATATTGATTCCGCCGGCCAGGCGATCAGAGTAGTGCATCAGGCTGGCCAGCACCATGTAGCCGCCGTAGGAGCCGCCGAAGACGACCACGCGGTCCTCGTCCAGATCCGGTTGGTCGGCAATCCAGTCGAGCAGGGCGCCGATGTCAAAGACCGAGTTCTCGCGCAGGAAGACATTGTCGAGGTTGACGAATTCATTGCCGTAG
>CAZUTZ010000234.1:0-3740 GCA_964623655.1 uncultured Wenzhouxiangella sp. | reverse complement strand
GTAGCCGCTGGATCCGCGCACGTTGGGCACCGCCACCGCCGCGCCCAGTTCGTGGACCCAGTACATGAACGTCGAGCTGAAGCCCGGCCGGGCCTGGGCTTCCGGGCCGCCGTGGATGGAAACAATGACCGGATGCGGCCCGTCGCCTTCGGGGCGATGGATGAAGGCCGGAATTTCCAGCTCGTCGAAGCTCTCGAAGCTGATCAATTCAGGCGCCTCGAAGCGCGAGGTATCCAGACCGCCGACTTCGGATTCAGTCCAGCGGACCAGTTCATTGCCGTCCAGCTCCAGCACCCAGGCATCACCCGGTGAGCCGGCGTAGCTGTGGCTGAAGGCCAGGCGCTCGCCGTCCGGGCTGAAGCGCAGGCCGCCGATCAGGCCGGCCGGCAGGTCCGGCGTTTCCGGCCGCTCGCCGCTTTTGAGGTCGAGAAAATGCAGCTCGGCGATGCCGCCGGCATTGATGGTGTAGGCCAGAAGGCGACCGTCGGGCGACAAGTCCATGCCCTGCACGTCCCAGGGATGCTCGCTGACCAGCGCCATGTCGCCGCTTTCAAGATCAATCGCCTGAATGCGCCGGAATTCGGCGTCGGCGTCGGTCACGACATACAGAGTCTCGCCGTCGGCAGAAAAGCGTACGGCACCGTAGGCCACCTGCTGGTCCGGGTTGATCTGCCTGGCTTCCCCGCTGTCGACGTCGAGCAGGAACAGTCTTGACTCGTTGATCGAGATATAGCGACTGAGCAATAAACGGTTGCCGTCCGGTGACCATTCGGTCGGCACGGTGCGGCCCTCGGCCTGGACGAGCATGCGGCGCGAGTCGGGGTCGGCCGGGTCGGCCACCCAGATGCCGTGATTCGGCTCCTCGCGGGTGGTCGAGGCCCAGGCAACCTTGCTGCCGTCCGGCGACCAGGTTGCACCCAGGTTGCGCGTGCCGCTGTCGGTGAACTGGGTACTGCGGGCGGTGGCGGGGTCAAACAGAAAGGCCTGGAAAAATTCGTCTCCGCCCACGTCACGGGTGAACAGGAACTCACCGGACCCGTCGGGCCGAACGCTGGCGCCGCTGGTGCGCTCGTCGTAGAAGGTGACCTGGCGCCGTTTGCCCATGGGTTCGGCGACATGGTGGATCTGGTTGGTCTCGCCAAACCGGGTCACAATATAGATGCCGCCGTCGGGCGCGAAGTCGGAAAAAGACGCCGAGCGCACGTTCTGGAACTGGCGCAGCCGTTCGCGGACTTCGGGCGGAATCTCGGGGATGTTTTCCATGACCAGATTGCCCTGCTGAACCCGTTCCGGTCCGTCCCCGGCCCAGGCCACCCCGGTCAGGGCGGCCCCGCAGGCCAGGCTCAGGGCACAAATCAGTGTGCTGGAAAAGAGGGTTCTGGACGAAAAGCGCTGGGGTCGGTTTTGCATGGGGGACTCGCAGTATCGGTGAGGTGCCAGGGGCGGGCCGATGGCGTCAGCCCTCGCTGCCCGGCAGAATCAGGCCGGCGATGGCGCGCCGGTTTTCGCTCATGAGGATGTTGAACGTACGGCAGGCGGCCGACAGCGTCATGACTTCCAGGCCGATGCCGCGCTCGAGAAACAGTCGCTGAACTTCGGGCGCCGGGAACGACGGGCGCGTGCCCTGTCCGACAACCACCAGTTCGGGTTGGTGCTCAACCAGCGGCGCTATGGTCGCCGGGTCCAGATCCGAAAGATCGCGCACCGGCCAGTCTTCGATCTTCAGGTGGGCGCCCACAATCAGGCTGCGCCGGTGGACGACCTCGTCGATGGTAACTTCCGTTTCAGCGACGCGCCGGATATGGTGATGCCGGCCGGGCCGATGCTCGGTCAGTTGCATGGTCGGAATTCCGCAGTTCGAAAGTCTGGCGAATCAGCCGGGCAGGGCGATCCGCGGTTTTTTCGGATGCCGCCGATAGTAGCAGGCGACCTGACCGATCTGATGAACAAGCTCCGCGCCGAAGTCGCGAGCGATGATCTCCGCCCACTCTGATCGCTCTTCCCGGGCACCGCGCAGTTTGATCTTGACCAGTTCGTGGTGTTCCAGCGCCTGCTCGATCTCGGCACGAACGTTTTCGCTCAAGCCATTGTCGGCAACCGTGACGATCGGGTGCTGGTCGTGGGTCAAACCGCGCAGGTAGCGGCGTTGGCTGTTGCTCAAGGTCATGCTGATGATGGGTGCTAATATGACTGACAGTTTAGCTTGTGAGAGGAGCCACTGGCGCGGTGTCTTCGCGAGCCTGGAAAACGCGGCAGCAAAACGATCCGTTCGTGCGCCGCGCGCGCGAGGAGGGTTTCCGCGCCCGGGCCGCCTACAAGCTGCTGGAGCTGGCTGAAAAGGACCGGCTGTTTGACCAGGTCGGCGTCGTCGTCGATCTGGGGGCTGCGCCGGGAAGCTGGTCGCAGGTCGCCCGCAAAAAGCTCGGTCCGGAGGCTCAGGTGGTGGCGCTGGATGTGCTGGCGATGGATCCCCTCCCCGGTGTAACGTTTATTCAGGGCGATTTTCGCGAAGACGAGGTGCTGGCCGAGCTTGAGAGCGAGTTGGCCGGGCGTCAGGTGGACCTTGTTTTGTCGGACATGGCGCCCAACCTGTCCGGTATCGGCCCGGCGGACCAGGCGCGCAGCATCCATCTGGCCGAGCTGGCGCTGGAGTTCGCCGCCGAATGGTTGGCACCCAACGGCGCCTGCGTGGTCAAAGTCTTTCAGGGTGCAGGGTTTGACGGCCTGCTCACCCGGTTCCGGCAATCATTCACTTCCGTCAAGGTACGCAAGCCGGAGGCTTCGCGCTCAGAGAGCCGAGAGGTCTACCTGGTGGGATTGCGGCCGGCGGGCTGATCCGGTCAAGTGAAAGCACCTTATCGCCCTCGCGTACAATGCGGTCGTAGGGCCTAACCAAAGCTAGCGGAGAAAGCTGTTGAGCGATTTTGCCAAAAACCTGCTGATGTGGATCGTCATCGCCATGGTGCTGATGAGCGTGTTCAATTACTACTCGCAGCCACCTGAGCAGGAAACGCGACAAATGACCTACTCGACGTTCCTCGACGAGGTGCGGCGAGGCAACATCGACAGCGTGGTCATTCAGGAAAGTAACGGGACCCGAAAAATCGTCGGGCAGCGCATGGACGGTCAGCAGTTTTCCGTCACGGCACCGCGCGATGAGGGTCTGATCGTTGACCTGATCGACCACGGCGTTGAATTCGACGGCGATGAGCAGCAGGGTCGCTCGCTCATTGTCGACATTCTGATCAGTCTGCTGCCGGTTCTTGTACTTGTCGGCCTGTGGGTTTATTTCATGCGCCAGATGCAGGGCGGCATGGGCGGTCGAGGTGGTGCCATGAGTTTCGGCAAATCGCGCGCCAAGCTGCAGGGCGAGGATCAGGTCAAGGTGACGTTCCAGGACGTCGCCGGCTGCGAGGAAGCCAAGGACGAAGTAACCGAGCTGGTCGATTTCCTGCGCTCACCGGCCAAGTTCCAGCGCCTGGGCGGGCATATCCCCAAAGGCATTTTGATGGTGGGGCCGCCGGGCACGGGCAAGACGCTGCTGGCTCGCGCCATTGCCGGCGAAGCCCGGGTGCCGTTTTTCTCCATCTCGGGCTCGGATTTTGTTGAAATGTTCGTCGGTGTTGGCGCATCCCGCGTCCGCGACATGTTCGAGACGGCCAAGAAGCACGCGCCGTGCATTATTTTCATCGACGAGATCGACGCGGTCGGCCGCCAGCGTGGCGCCGGTATGGGCGGCG
>CAZUTZ010000233.1:0-4224 GCA_964623655.1 uncultured Wenzhouxiangella sp. | reverse complement strand
ATCAAGGCGGCAGCGGTCGACTCTGGCTACCGAACCGACCAGGTTTATGACTGGTGCGGCCAACACCCTGGCGTCGCTTACGCGACGAAGGGACAAGAGACCGCCAGCAAGTTGTTCTCCGCAACGCCGGTACAGGTGACACGCGGCGGGAAGGTGATCCGGCATGGCGTCAAAGTTTGGAGCTTCGACGTTGGCTTTTTTAAGTCATGGGTTCACGGTCGCATCGGCTGGCCCGTTGATCAGGACGGCGCTTGGATGGTGCCGGATGACATTTCTGACGACTACTGCCGGCAAGTGACCGCCGAATCGCTAATGACCCTGCCTTCTGGCCGGCAGCGATGGACGCGGATCAGGCCGGACAACCACAAGTTTGACTGCGAAGTCATGCAGGCGTTGTTAGCTCAGATCCTTAACGTCCGACAGCTTCAGCGGAAGCCGACCGAAGCAAGGCCCAAACAGCAGACACGCAGCGGATATATCCAACCGCGTCGCGGATACCTGGAGCGATAAATGACCAGCTACACCCTGCAAAACGTGCATGAGCTTGAGCAGGCTCTGGCTACCGGCGCGCGCCGTGTTCGCTTCAGCCAGGCCGGCGGTGGCACCCGTGAAGTTGAGTACCGCACCGCAGCCGAAATGCGCGACCAGTTGAACACGATGAAGCAAGCCCTTGGGCTGATCCGCAACGGCGGTTTTCGCGTCAGCTATCCGCGAACGAGTAAAGGCATCCTGTGAACACACTGGACCGCATCATCGGCTACGTGTCGCCGGGCAGGGCCAAGCGGCGCGCAATAGAGCGCCTGGAAACCGAGCAGCTGCGGAAGTACGAAGCCGCCGGCCACGGTCGCCGCTTTGCCAATGGCTACCTGGGGCGCGGCACCAGCGCCAACAGCGAGATCGAGCGCGCTGGCCCGTTGATGCGCGACCGGCATCGCTACATGGTGCGCAACAACCCGTGGGCCGCTCGGGCTGTGCAGGCTATCGTGACCAACACCGTTGGATTCGGCATTACCGGCGATCTGGCGCGCCGGGGCCGCAAGGTTCCGCAATACCTCAAAGATCGGTGGGCGGATTACTGCGACACGCCTTCGATGGTCGATGCCTACGGCCAACACGACTTGTACGGACTGCAGGCCATTGCGCTGCGAACCGTCGTGGAGTCCGGGGAATGCCTGGCTGTCCGCATTCGCCGCCGCGGCATGTTCAGCAAGGTCAAATTGTTGGAGCCCGATCACCTGGACCACGAAACACAGGGCGACCTGCCCGACGGCGGCCGGATCATTCAGGGCGTCGAATACAGTGCTCAGGATGAAATTGTCGCTTACTGGTTGTTTCCGCAGCATCCCGGCGACCCGCATACGCGCTATTTCAAGCCTGAGCGCGTCCCTGCGGCTGATGTGCTGCACGTCTATCGCGTAGACCGGCCGGGGCAGGTTCGTGGCGTGGCGTGGGGGCACCCGGTAATGGTCTCCCTATCCGACCTGGACGAATACGAAGACGCCTATCTGTTTCGGCAAAAGCTGGCGAACTGCGTGACCGGCATCTTCGAGGATATGGACCCGCTGCCCGGCCAGCCCGGCATGAATGATGCGTTGCCGGCCGACCAGCTTGAGCCCGGCGCCATGCTGCATGCGCCGCCCGGCAAACGTGTTACTTGGTCAACGCCGCCCAACGCCGGAGACTACGGCCCGTTCACGAAGGACATCCTGCTGCGCATTGCCGCCGGCTACGGTGTCAGCTTTCAGGCGATGACCGGCGATCTTTCCAGCGTGAACTTCAGCAGCGGCCGCATGGGCTGGGTTGAGTTCCAGCGCAACTTGGAAGCCTGGCGCTGGCAGATGTTCATCCCGATGTTCTGCGACGGCGTGGCGGGCTGGTGGCTGGAAGATGCCGAATTGATGGGCGCCAATGTCACCGGCCTGTTTGTCGAATGGACGCCGCCGCGCCGTGAGATGTTCGACCCAACCCGCGAAGGCCCGGCAATGGAGCAACTGATCCGCGCCGGCATCAAGTCGCTGCCGTCAACGCATCGCGAATTGGGTATGCGCACCGAGCGGGTGCTGCAGGAAATCGCAGACACCAACAAGCTAATCGACCAGCTCGATCTGGTACTGGACTCCGACCCGCGCACCATCGGCAAGGGCACCCGCATTACCAGCGCCACACAGGCTGATGTAGCCAAAGCCGAGGAAGAAGTCACCGAAGAGGCACAAGATGACGAAACAACGGATTGACGGCCCCGCCCTACATCGTTCGGCGGAGATTATCCCGTTCGAGCGAAAGGAAGACGACCAGGCCCGCCGAGTGCGGGTTTCGTTTTCTTCGGAGGACGCGACCGTACTGCGAGCGAGCTTTTTCGATGAGCCGTGGCTGGAGCGCTTGGGCCACGAGCCCGAAGAGATTGACCTGTCTCGGCTTGAGGCTGGTGGTGCTGTTCTGTGGGGTCACGATGGACGAACCCGCGACAGTCACGTCGGCAAGGTAGAGCGCGTCTGGGTCGAAGATGGCCGGGCTTATGCCGAGCTGAAGCTCAGCAGCCGCGACAGTGTGGCCGATCTGTGGAGCGACATCCAAGAGGGCATTGTCTCCCACACCAGCGTCGGCTATCGAATCCTCGAGCGCACGCTGATCAGAGCCAGCGAAGACGGACCCGACGAGTACCGCGTGATTCGCTGGCAGCCGTTTGAGATTTCCTTTGTCCCCGTTCCGGCGGACAGCAGCGTGGGGGTGGGCCGCTCGGGCGACTCCCCCGCCAACTTCACCATCACCGATCTGCCCGAGCAATCCAACCCTGAAGAGGTAAGCGAAATGACTGACAAGACCGAAGTGCAGGAGCGCGCAGCGCCTGCAGCCGAAGCTGTCGCGCCGGAGAAGCAGGAAACCGCCACCCGGCACGACGATGGAATCAAGGCCGAACGCGCCCGCATTGCGGCTGTGTCTGATCTGGCCCGCAAGCACGATATGGATGCCGATTTTGTCCAGGAGTGCATCACGCGCGGCTGGGACGTGAAAGAGGCCGGCCTGCAGATCCTGAACCGCAAGGCCGACGAACAGCGCAGCATGCCCAGCGGCCGACACACTGCCCGCGCCGAGATGGTGCGTGACGAGCGCGAAACCACTCGCGAACTGGCCACCGAGCACCTGGTTGCCCGCGCTGGTTTGGGCGATGCCAAGCCCGACAACCCGTTCAAGGGCCAGACCCTGGAAGGCGTGGCTCGTGAATGCCTGGAGCGCGCCGGCGTATCGACTCGCGGCATGGGTCGTGAAGCCATCTTCCGCGCTGCCATCACGCACAGCACTGGCGACTTCCCGAACATCTTTGAGAATGCGCTGCACAAGGCCGTGCAGGCTGGTGCCGAACTGGCTGACCCCACCTGGTCGCGTTTCTGCTCGTCATCCACGCTGTCGGACTTCCGCCCGCATCTGCGCTATCGCGCCGGGTCTTTCAATGACCTTCTGCCGGTCCTGGAGAATGGCGAGTACAAGGACGGCACCATCGGCGACGCTGAGCGTGAAGTGATCCAGGCTGTTCGCAAGGGCCGCATCCTGAACGTCTCCCGCGAAATGCTGATCAACGATGACATGTCCGTTTTCTCGGGCGTTGCTCGCATGCTCGGCCAGGCCGCAAGCCGCACGCTGGACAAGGACGTGTTCAGCCTGTTCGCCACCAACGGCCCAACGATGGGCGACGGAAATCCGCTGTTCCATGCCACTCACGGCAACATCGCCGCCGACGCCGCTGCTCCGACGGTCGCTGCCTTCGACGCCGGCCGCTCGCAGATGGCCCGCCAGCAAGACCCGGACAATAACGACTTCCTCGACATCCGTCCGTCGATCTGGCTTGGCCCGATTGAGTTGCTCGGGGCCGCGCAGGTGGTTAACGATGCGCAGTTTGACCCGGACGCCAATAACAAGCTGCAGCGCCCGAACAAGGTTCGCGGGCTTGTTGCCGATCTGGTTGGCACTCCGCGTTTGTCCGGCGACGCCTGGTATCTGATCGCCAACCCCAACGTTGAGCCGGTCTTCGAAGTCGGCTTCCTCAACGGCGTGCGCACCCCGCAGCTGGAGATGGAAGATTCCTTCCGATCCGACGGCATGGCATGGCGCATCCGGTACGAGTACGGGGTCGCTGCTGTTGGCTGGCGCGGCATCATCCGCAACGCTGGCGCGTAACCCGGCTGGCCGGCTTCGGCCGGCCTAACCCCATTTATCAAGAGGTATTGA
>CAZUTZ010000232.1:0-4278 GCA_964623655.1 uncultured Wenzhouxiangella sp. | reverse complement strand
TCACCCTGTCGATCAACGTAGGTGCGGCCGTTCAGCGAAAACCGCAGCGAGCCAGAAACGAGACTGTCAACGGTCAAGGGTGCAAACCTGATCTGAACCGGCGGCGCGGCGATTGAATCGCTAACGCCGGTAGACGCGGCGGCGGTCGTTTGCCAGTCAGCGAACACGGTGCCGCCTGAGACAAATCGGCCGGTGATTGCGACGGTTTCGTAGCCCTCAAGGTTCGGAGCGAGTATGCCAGGCGGCACAATAAACGTCGGCTCGCCCCAGATCGGGCGGCGGAAAAACTCGATTTCTTGGGCCGCGTCGAAAGTCACAACGCCGGTGGTGTAATCGATGGTTCCGCCAGCGATGCTGCCGTTACCGTCGTCCTGCTCAACAATGGTTTCTCGGGTCAACCGGCCGTTTTCCGTCGCCGCGACTGACCAGACCAGCCGCACCGAACCGGGCCGGGCCGGAACGTCGGGCAGCGTAATGGCGATCGTATCGTCATCGCCGCTTGGCGATGGGCTGAACGTGTTGCTGGCCCGCGCGCTGTGATCGTATTCGTAATTAATTGCCGCGTTGGAGTTGGGCCAGTCGGTTGGCCGGAACGAAACCTCTCCAGTGTTGTAGCGAATCCTGCCAATTTGCGTTGGATCGCCCTGCACAACAATCGCGCCGTTGGCGTTGTCTTCAAGCGTGACGGTGGAAGCGCCAGACAGGTAAGTCAACTCCAGGCTGCCCGGCACGATGCCGCTGTTCGGCAAAGTAAAACCGATTTCCGGCGGCTCAATGACTGGAAGTTCGGTCGCCGCCGCGATGTTTACCGCTGTTCCCCAGCTAATAATGATGTTGGTGCCCACGTCGGGCAACGCGGCCAAAGTGGCCGTTACGGTGCCGGTGCCGTAGTTAATCGTTCCACCACCCTCGCCCGGCTGAGCGCCGGCCAGAACACCAGCGCCGTTGTCGCGTAGGCGGAACCAGTTACCCAGTGAGCGATAGTCAACCGACACGGTGCCCGGCGCCGGAGTCGGGCGCAGTGTGCGCACGTAGTTATTCGCGCGCGTCTGCGGCGTGACGGTGATCTGCGTTGTGAGCGTCGAGTCAGAGACGGCAGCGCCGGGTGTTGCGGTGATGCCGAAAGACGCAGAGCCCGAGCTGATTCGTGTAATGGAGACCTCTCCAGTCCGGTAGTCGATCACTCCGGACGTGCTGGACCCCTCAAAAATCAAGCGGCCGTTGCCATCATCCGTAGCGCCTGCCGTGCCACTGACCTCAACCGATCCGGGAAAGACCGTGCCGCCAAGAAAGAAGCTGCGAGTTTGGCCGGCATCGAAAGACTGGCTGCCGGTGGTGACGCTGATAGCGTTGTCGGCCCCAACTTTCGCATAAGAAACGGCCGATAGCGTGGCGTCTTCGTCCGTGATCGGCGTTTCGGACCTGGTGCTGGGCACGATGCGGGCAAACGGGTTATTGACTTTGACAGTGAGCGCGCCTTGGTCAACGTCGTCGGCAGACTTGACGCCGGAATATCGAGCGCCGGCCGAAACTGTGGCGGTTCGTAACCGGGTCGGCGGTGTAGCGGTGGTCGTGCGTCGGACTTCAGTGCCGCCCCAATCAGCTTGCAGTGGGCGCGAGAGCTGAAGCAACAGCACATCACGCTGAAACGCGCCGTTGTCGTCGATAAACGTCTGCGTGTTCCGGCTGATAATTTGCTGAATGCGCACCGCCTCGACGGTATCCGAGTTGCTGGTGCTTTCGAGAAACAGCGTGTCACCCAGCCCAGGTGTGACCGCATCCTCGACTGCGAACAGGGTCAAGGCGCCGGTGCCCTGCAGATGGTCATTGAACAACCGCCAGGGAATTGTTGCGCCGCGGATCAGATAGGACTCGATACGCTCCACCACATCGGCGCGCTCGTCCGTGAAGCTGCCGGTGGCGGTCATCAGCACATCAACGGCCGGATCTTCAGCCGGTGCCACGATGACCAAATTTGCACCAAAGTAGCGGTCGGTGTTGTCGCTGAAGACGCCCGGGAATACCTTGCGGATACTGACGCGGCCGGTCACGCGGTCCAGGCTGCTGATGTCGTCGAAGACGTTGTTGAGTTCACCGTCAATGACCTCGTTCGGGCTCATCGCGCCGCCGCCGTCGGCCGTGTCGCGATTGCGCTGGCTGCGGTAGATTTTCAGATCAGTGGTCGAGATGGTCATGCTGTCATGAGCCTCAGAGTCAGCGTGTACGGGTCCGTCGCAATCGGCGGCGAGCGGAACTGAATAGGTGCGGAGTCAACCGGCGAATCGTTGCCGTCGAACCGGAACCGGGCCGGGATCTCTCTGCCGTCTGGATGGGTGAGCATGAAAGTGTCCGTTTCCGGGTCGGTTGCGAAGGCCTGCAGATCCAGCACTTGCTGCCGAGTCACCCAGACACCGCGCGGTGTAACGAGCGTGATCGGCCGGCCATTGACTTGGGTACTGCGCTGGATAATCGTAGTGCCGGCCAGGCTGGTGGATTCGGCTTGGCGGCGCGGGTTCCATGTCATTTCGTCCGACCATTCAAGATCGCCGGGAAGGGTGACGGTGCCGACTTGCCAATTGCTCATAGGCCGGACCTCTCATCGTCTCGGATTGCTTGGATAATCAGCGGCGTTAACCGCGTGGCAAGCTGTGCCAGATCAGACTGGCTGAAGTTCGGCGCACCCTGCTGGGCTGCCCGCGTTTCCAGAATTACGCGATTGACGCGCTCCCCGCGCTGCCGGTCAGCCCGGTTAGCACGGTCAATGGCGTCGGCCTCGCGCTCGGCTGCGTCGGCTGACCGCTCGCTTGATGCCGCTTGGGCTTCGGTGTCTGCGGCCTGCTGTTTGCGCGTGCCCTCGATTTCATCAAGAAGCGAAAGCGACCGCTGCAGGTTGGCGCGGCTTTCAGCGTCCAGTTCATTGCTGGCCAGCTTCAGGCGGATTTCATCGCGCTGGTTCTGCAGCCGCCGGGCTTCAATTTCGTCTGTTCGGCCCTGCAGCCGGAGCAGGTCGTCTTCAAGGCCGCGCACAAAGTCGGCTGTTTCCTGCCGGGTGCTTTCGGTGGCCTGCCTGGCCGCTTCCATTGCCCGCTGCAGGCGCTCAACCTGCGACGAATCCAGTAGCTGCACTTCGCGGTTAAGCAAAGCCTGAGCGCGCAGCACGCCGCCCTGGGCATCGCCAACCCGGTCAAGCTCGTCAACCAGGCGCGTGAACTCGTCAACCTGACGCGCCTGTTCTTCCTTCAGGCCGCGAGTGAATCCGGCTAGGCGACTGAAAAAGCCGGCGACCGTGTTCGCGCCGCGGCCGATGTCGGCCAGGAACTGATTGACCGCATCGCTGGCAGACTCAGACAGGCTGCGCCAGCTTCCCAATACGCCCGCGATGATCTGAGATGCCCCGGACGCTCGCCGGGCAGAGTTATCGGCAGCCTCGCCGACCTGCTCCACGCCGTCGGCTGCTTGGCGTGCACGGCGGCCGGTCTCGGTGAACTCCTCCTGGCCGGTCTCGCCTGCGTCTGCGATCTTCTCGCCCGCGTCTTCTGCGGCTTTGGAAAGGCTCTCGATCTGCGGAACAAGGCGCGTCTCGATGCCATTACCGAAATCGCCGGTGACCTGCTCAAACTTCTGAAGGCTGTCGGCGGCGCGCTCGGTCTCGTCCGCAGCGCCTTCCACCGCCCCGCTGTAATTGTCCCAGGTTGCGCGGGCCGCTTCGGCCTCGTCGCTGATGCGGTTGAGTCGATCCGCGGCAGACTCGGCAGACTCGGCCAGTTCGTCAACGCCGGTCTTGGCGCGCTCGGTGCCGGCTGCAACGTCGCGCCCTGCCCGCTCGCCAGCGTTGCCCAGCCGGTCGAGCCCGGATACGATCTGATCCGTTCCGCGCTGTGCGCCGTCGACAAATCCGCTGATGCTTTCGGAGATGGACTCACTGGTCAGTCTGATCTCGTCGGACAGCGTGTTGAGAAATGTGCTGGCGCCGAAGCTGGTTCGGTTCAGGAAGCCGACTAGAACACCTAAGCTGTCGGTCGCAAACTTGACCGCTTGCCCGATGATGATCCCGAGCCCGTTGAACGCGGTTCGGAGCGTGCCAACCGCCACCTCGGCCGAGCCCACGACAACATCAAAGCCGCGCCGGAACCCGGATACGGTCTCGCCGAAGTTCGCCAGCTTTTCCTGTGCCAGATCGACAAACGACGCAATGCGGCGCTCGACCTCGGCAAAGTCGATGCCGTTGACGAACTCCAAAACCGCTTTACGGGCGGCGTCAAACGTGTCGGTCAGCAG
>CAZUTZ010000231.1:0-4285 GCA_964623655.1 uncultured Wenzhouxiangella sp. | reverse complement strand
AGGTGTTTGACCACGACGGGTCCGGCCTGGGTCTGTTCATCACCGACTTCTATGCCCGCGGAACCAAGCGCGGCGGAGCCTGGATGAATTCCTACCGCGTTCATTCGGGCCTGCTGGGCGGCCATCCCGTGGTCGGCAACCACCTCAACGTGCCCAAGCCGCCTGAAGGCGAACCGACCCTGTTGACCTGGGACGAGGTCATTACCATGTTCCACGAGTTCGGCCACGCCGTTCACGGCCTGTTCTCCGACGTGGAGTTCCCCAGCTTTGCCGCCACCGCCGTGCCGCGCGACTTCGTCGAATACCCGTCGCAGGTCTACGAGATGTGGGCTTCCTGGCCGGAAGTTCTGGCCAACTACGCAGTCCACCATGAGACCGGCGAGCCGATTCCGAGCGAACTGCTCGAGCGGGTCATGGAGGCTGCCCTGTTCAACGAGGGTTTCCGCACCACCGAGTACCTGGCCGCTTCCGTGCTGGACATGGCGCTGCACCAGCTTGGCCCTGACGAGGTGCCGTCGGCCGATGAAATCATGGATTTCGAAGCCCAAGTGCTGGCCGAATCCGGCATGGACTATCCGCCGGTGCCGCCGCGCTACCGCACGCCCTACTTCTCGCACAGCATGGGCGGCTACTCGGCCGCCTACTACTCCTACTTCTGGAGCGAGGTGCTCGACGCCGACAGCGTGCTGTGGATCCGCGAAAACGGCGGCCTGGACCGGGAGACGGGTCAGCATTTCCGCGACACCATCCTCTCCCGCGGCGGCAGCAAGGATGCCATGGAGCTCTACGAGGACTTCGCTGGCCGCATCCCCGAGATCGAACCGTTGCTTGAGCGTCGCGGCCTGCTGATCGAGGAATAGCCCGACCTTCGGTGTGAGCCGCTCGGAAGCTGATACCCTCAACACGCCGCCCGCTTGGGCGGCGTTCTTGCATCGGCTGACCACCTGGGCGGTCGAAGACGCCGGTGGCGGTCCGCGACCCTGGAAATTTGCCTGGGTGATCAATTGCCAGAAAGGCGGCACCTTTTTCTTCCTTGGGTTTTTGATCTGGTGGTACGACAACCAGAGCGTTGCGGCCTGGGTCTACCTGGCGCTGCATGGCGGTTACGGCGTGGTGTGGCTGATCAAGGATCTGGCCTTCCCCGATCCGGGCTGGCAGAAGCGCATCACCCTTCTCGGCGGCGTCAACGCTTTTCTCGGCGTGCTGGGCTGGTACTGGGTATTCGGCTGGCTGCTGATTTCCGGCGTCAGCGATCCGGTCTACCCGCTGCCCGAGCCGGCCTGGTTCGCGCTGTGCATCACGCTGTGTCTGGTCGGCTCGGTCATCATGATTGCGGCCGATGCCCAGAAGTTCTACACCCTGAGAGTTCGGCGCGGTTTGATCACCGATGGCTTGCACCGCTGGATTCGGCATCCGAATTACCTGGGCGAGATGATGATCTACGGATCCTTTGCCCTCATGGTCTGGCACTGGCTGCCGTTTCTGGTGCTGGCTCTGGTCTGGGGCGGTGTATTCGCCGTCAACATGATCCACAAGGAAGCCAGCATGAGCCGCTATCCGGAGTGGGCTGAATACAAGAGGCGCAGCTGGTGGCTGGTCCCCGGCGTGCTGTAAGCCCGCCCCTGCTGCTAAACTAAAAGACTGCTGGACATCCACCTGCCGAGGTGGCGGAATTGGTAGACGCGCCAGGTTTAGGTCCTGGTGTCTTTATGGCGTGGAGGTTCGAGTCCTCTCCTCGGCACCATTTCTTTTCAGGGACCAGGGAGTAGGGACCAGGGACCAGTAGATTGGGGGATTCAATGGTGCCCAGGGGGAGACTCGAACTCCCACATCCTAATGGATACTAGCACCTGAAGCTAGCGCGTCTACCAATTCCGCCACCTGGGCAAAGGTGCTGCCGGCAAAGGGCAGCGAGGCGATCCGACATCGTTGATTCGTCGAAAAACGAATTATATCTGTTTCTTGACTGAATTGTGAGTCAAAAAAAAACGGCTGGCGAACCAGCCGTTTTTCAAAAAATAGGTGTGGCCGAGGCAAGGGGGGGAACCTCGGCCACAGTCCGGAGGGGGAAGGGGGGAACCCCGATCCGGAGTTCAAATTTTAAAGCCGCCGTTTTGCTTGTCAAGGAATTAAATAACGTTTTTCACGAGGGCGTGAGGTTGGTCACAAGATGCGGCCGGAAGCGGAAGTCTGGTCAAGGCGGGCAAGTGTCTGAAGTGTGGCTATTTGGGTTGCGCCAGTCATGCGCAAACCGGTTGATGCAGAGCCAGCAGGTATAATTCGGGCCTGTTTAAACGACTGTCAACAACATGAATTTCGAGTTCACCGAAGAGCAGCAAATGATCCAGGCCGCAGCGCGTGATTTCGCCTTGAACGAGATCGCCCCGGTGGCCACCAAGTTCGACGAGACCGGTGAGTTTCCGCTTGAAAACATCCGCCAGATGGGCGAGCTCGGCCTGATGGGCATCGAAGTGCCGGAAAGCTACGGCGGCTCCGGGCTGGATACCATCGGCTATGTGCTCGCGATGATTGAAGTCAGTGCTGCCGACGCCGCCCACGGCACCATCATGTCTGTAAACAACTCGCTGTTTTGCAACGGCATCCTGAAATACGGAACGGAGGACCAGAAACAGAAGTTCGTCCGCGCCATTGCCTCGGGCGAGCAGATCGGTGCCTACGCCTTGTCCGAGCCGCAGTCGGGTTCGGATGCCTCGACCATGAAATCACGGGCGGTACTGTCTGAAGACGGCAGTCATTACGTGATCAACGCGCGCAAGTCCTGGATTACATCCGGTCCGCATGCACGCTATCTGGTCCTGTTTGCTTCCACGGACCCGCAGGCCGGCGCACGTGGCATCACCGCGTTTTTGATCGACACCGAGCAGGAAGGCTTCAGCCGCGGAAAAACCGAACCCAAACTGGGGATTCGAGCATCGGCAACCTGCGAAGTTGAATTGAGTGATTATCACTGTCCGGTAGAGCATCGCCTGGGCGATGAAGGGCAGGGCTTCAAGATCGCGATGAGCGTTCTTGACGCCGGCCGCATCGGCATTGCGGCGCAAGCCGTGGGCATTGCCCAGGCCGCCTACGATGCCAGCCTCGCCTATGCGCGTGAGCGCAAGGCGTTCGGCCGCGAAATCGGGACATTTCAGATGATCCAGCAGAAGCTGGCCGATATGAAAACGCGCCTCGAGGCGGCTCGTTTGCTGACGCTGCGCGCGGCCTGGGCCAAGAAGCAGTCCGAAACCACCGGGGCTCGCATCACCGTCGATGGTTCCATGGCCAAGCTGTTTGCCTCCGAGGCGGCGATGTGGATCACCCACCAGGCGGTTCAGCTGCACGGCGGCATGGGCTACAGTAAGGAAATGCCGGTCGAGCGGTATTTTCGCGACGCCAAGATCACCGAAATCTACGAGGGCACGAGCGAAATTCAGCGCATGGTCATTGCGCGCTCGGAGACCGGGCTGCGTTAACGGCCGTAAGGCGGTCGCCGGCGGAGAGGGCCGGCGACCGCTGAAACAAAGCAAAAAAACAATCCAGAGTCGGGGCTGGGATATGAGTACATCAGAGGAAGCGGTCAAGCAGCGATGGCTGCGGGACGTAGGCGCGCAAATTCGCGCCCATGGGGGCAACGAGGCATTGGCCCAGTTTGCCCACGAGGTCTTGAAGCGCGTTCCGGGCGCTGAGCTCGGCCATCAGGCGGTCGACGACAT
Organism: uncultured Wenzhouxiangella sp.; assembly: GCA_964623655.1. GTDB lineage: Bacteria > Pseudomonadota > Gammaproteobacteria > Xanthomonadales > Wenzhouxiangellaceae > Wenzhouxiangella. The sequence goes on along the minus strand of CAZUTZ010000231.1, from coordinate 572 downwards.
GTCGGCGCTGGTGGGCAGCTTCTACCAGTTTGCCCATCAGCGACTACCGGGCGAGAAGCGAATTCGCGTCTACAACCCCGATCTCGAGCGCCACGGCTGGGAGTGTCGGAATACGGTGGTCGAGATCGTCAATGACGACATGCCTTTTCTGGTCGACTCCGTCGTTCTGGCGCTCACCGCACTGGGTCTTTCCGCGCACCTGATCATCCATCCGGTCTTGCCGGTCAAGCGCGACCAGGGCGGTCATTGGCTGGCCCTGTGCGATCGCGACTCGGACGCGCCGCGAGAGTCCTTGATGCACGTCCAGATCGACCGGCAGACTTCGCCGGCGATGCTGGCCCGCATCGAGCAGCGGATCTCAAGCGGGCTTGCCGATGTGCGGCGGGCCGTGACCGATTGGTCCGCCATGCGTGAAAAGGCATTGATCATTGCCGAGAACTTCGCCGATGGCAATCGATTCATCAGCGCGGCGGATCGCGCGGAGGGTCGCGATTTTTTCGCCTGGCTGGCGGCGGATCATTTCACTTTTCTGGGCTATCGCGAATATCTGGTGGATGGCGAGCCCGGCCAGC
>CAZUTZ010000230.1:0-4293 GCA_964623655.1 uncultured Wenzhouxiangella sp. | reverse complement strand
CCGAGACGATTCAGAACGCCTGGCGCGGCCCGGTGACGATCGGTAAACCCTCTAGGTGGTTGTCGATGGCATCGACAACATCCTTATTTATTGGCAGGTGCGCTTTTTCGGTCTCCCAGCGCTCCATGAACAGGGAGACCGTTTCCGTCGCCGTGTCAATGACCACTTTGCGAGGCAGGTTGGCTTTCGCCGACAAATGGGCAAGTTCGTCGAGCGTGAAACGGCTAAACGCTTTCGTCCGACTGAATGTCAGCGCAGATTTGTCATTGGCGATATACGGAATGGTGGACACGAAATCATAGGCCGGAGACAGGCGGGCGTTGCGGCGATCTGGATAGATCAGCGACCAGTTCTTCAGGTGCATATCGTCATTGCCGATCAGGACATTGAACGTCAGGCGGCGGATAAACTCGGCCACATCGTCGTGATCCGACTCCGCGGCGATCACCGATACCAGATTGCGATAGCTGGCCTTCTGGTACTTGTTCTCGGGGTAGACGTTAAAGACCTGCGCAAAATCCTCGATATGCGTCTTGCCGCCATCGTCGTTGCGGTCGAAGCGCTCGATGAAGAAGGCCTGTTGTCCGAGCTGCTTGATTCCGTCCGGAAGATTGCCGATCGAGTGGACATCGACAAGCCCGATGGCCGGCACGTCGATGCCAACCATCCTGGCGAGGCTCATCATTGAAAACTCGTTTTCAGGAACGTTTGCGAACTCTCGAGAGGGAAGTTTGACGATCCACTTGCCGCCCATGCCGCTCGTCGGAATGGTCAGGCCGCCGCTGGCGCTTTGTACCGCCGAGAATTTGAGCTGTACGCCGGCCAACGAGAACCGCATGGCATCCTCGGCAGCCTCCTTCGCGGCTTCGCCTTCAAGAAGGTTATGCGCCTCGTCCGGCCATTCCTCGCCGTCAGCCGGTTCGACGGTGATTGCGCCGGGCAGGTCCTGCCCGAGCACCCACAAGAGAAAAAACTCTCGGTCAATATGGATGTCTGCCCTCTCGGCAAGATACCGGCGCAGATGACCTTCCGGCAGCAGGTTCGAGAAGTAGGGCATCAGCTTGATTTTGTATAGCCGGAAATCCGTAATCAGCTCGCCGAATGCATCCTTGAAGTGCAGGCCGAGGGTCGGTCTTTCCGAGTCTTCAACATAGGCGTCGTTGAACGCGAAAAGCGTCTTCTCAGCCCCGACATAAGTGATCGTGCCGATGTCTTCGCCATACAGGCGAACGCGCAAAACCGACACATCAGGCATCACCGACCTCGTCATCCAATGAGTAGGCCGGACGGTTGGGGCTCAGTTGCTCGGTTGTTTGTCGCATGATCGATTTGACCGCGGGTACTGCCTTGCGTGGTACGAGAGCAATTTCCAGATCGAGGGCGCTGGCGATCGCAACGAGGCTCGACAGGCGCAGATCAACGCTGTTGGATTCGATCCGCGATATTTTGGCTTGCGGTATTCCAGCCAATCGGCTCAGCTCGCGTTGGCTGAGCTGCCTGGCTTCTCTGGCTTCGCGAAGCTTGCCCGCGATTGCTTGAGTTTCGTATTTCATTGATGTCTATCTCAGCATCATTTACATGAAATGATGTCCTTTAGGATATCGATTTCTTGCGTTTCGCGCAATTTGATGCCGGAAAAGATATTGATCATGCTTCATGATGTCGAAATAAATATCATGAATGCGCAAACTAGAGGTAGGCGCGAAGTCTGCACCACGGCTCTGCGCGCAGCATCCTTTTTCGGATCGCTATCGAGTCGGCGAGTTTTTTTCGATGGGCCCACTGGCCTGCCGCAGCAGTGCAGCGAGTTCGCGCACTGCCGGACCGGCCGCATCCTGATCGGCGAATACCAGATAAAGCGTGGCCCAGCGCTCGCCGCCGCTGGCCAGCGGCAGGGGTTTGAGGGCGCCGCTGTCGAGCTCACCGCGAATGATGTCTTCGGCATACCAGGCAAAGCCCAGGCCGCGACAGGCGGCGGCAATGGAGGTGGCCTTGGCGGTCACCGTCCAGCGTTGCTCGGTGACCTGCGGGGCGGCAGAGCTGCCGGGTTGAGTGCCGCTGTCGCGCACGATCAGGTGGCGGTGGCGGCGCAGGTCTTCGGTGGTCAGGGGGCGATTGAGCTGGTGGAGCGGATGCTGCGGCGCGGCGGCGGCGACAAAGCGCACCTGCATGAGGGGATCACCCACGAAACCGCCCGGAATGCTCGAGGCAATGGCCAGATCGACCCGGCCCGAGGTGAGCAATTCGGCCGTGCCGCCAAGGACCGATTCGTGCAGCTGCACGCGTAATTCGGGGTGTTGCCGGCCGATCTTCGATAAGCAATCCAGCAGCAGCCAGGTGGGATAAATGATCTCGGCGGCAATTCTGAGCTCGGTTTCCCAGCCCGCAGCGGCCAGCGCGGCGGCCCGCTCCAGCCGATCGGCCTCCTCGATCAGCGCCCGCGCCCGTCGCACCAGCATTCGGCCCGCCGGGGTCAGGCGCGCCTTGCGTCCGTGGACTTCAAGCACCGAGACCTCGAGCAGGTGTTCGATCCGGTGCACGGCATAGCTGACGGTCGACTGTGACTTGCTCAAGGCAGTCGCGGCCTGCGCATAACCACCGTGGTCGACGACGGCAATCAGCGCGCGCCACTGCTCCAGGGTGATTCTGGGATTCATTTTCGATTAATTCGAAAGATATAGGCGATATTTTGCGCTTTTATATCGAGTGGCACAAACGTATCTTCTTCCGCATTCCCCAACTCTCGGAGTCCTTTCAATGCAGACCCTGCTTGTGATCAAGTCCAGCCTGTTCAACGGCGACGGCCAGTCCAGCCAGCTGGCCGATGCGTTTGTCAGTCACTGGCGCGAAGCCCATCCGAACGCCAACGTGGTCACGCGCGACCTCGTCAACCATCCCCTGCCGCATCTTTCCGTTGAGGAAGTCAGCGCCTGGCAGGCGGAAGCTGACCAGCTCACCCCGGAACAGAAAGCCGCCCTGGCCGTGTCCGACAAGCTGATTGCCGAGCTCAAGCAGGCCACCGCCGTGGTGCTGGCCCTGCCGATGTACAACTTCACCGTGCCGTCGACCTTCAAGGCCTGGATGGATCGCGTTGCCCGCGCCGGCATCACCTTCCGCTACACCGAAAACGGTCCGCAAGGCCTGCTGGCGCCAAAGCCGCTTTACGTGTTCTGCGCGCGCGGCGGGCAGTACAGCGGTACCGAAAACGACACCCAGACGCGACTGATCGAGATGTTTTTCGGCATGCTGGGTTTCGAGGAGATTCACTTCACCTACGCCGAAGGGCTGGCGTTTGGCGAAGAAGCCGCGGCCGAGGCGCTCACCCAGGCGCGCCGGCGCATCGCCGACTTGCCGCTTGCGGCTTGATCATGAGCGCACGGACCTTACAAAGAATCATCCCGTCGCAGGCCACCTCCGACGGAGCCGGCGTCAAGCTGCGCCGCAGCATCGGGTCTTCGGGTTTTGCCCGTCTCGACCCGTTTCTGATGCTTGACGAGTTTTTTTCCGACAACCCGGATGACTACATCGCCGGCTTTCCGGCCCACCCGCATCGCGGCTTCGAAACGGTCACCTACATGTTGGAAGGGCGCATGCAGCACCAGGATCATCTCGGCAACGTGGGTGATCTCGGTCCGGGCTCGGTGCAGTGGATGACCGCCGGCCGCGGCGTGATCCATTCGGAAATGCCGCAGCAAAGCGAGGGCCGCATGCGCGGCTTCCAGCTCTGGATCAACCTGCCGGCGGCCGAGAAAATGCGTCCGGCCGAGTATCGCGACATTCCGGCCGATCGCATCCCGGAGCTGCATTTCAGCGGCGGCACGGCGCGCGTCATTGCCGGACGGGCGAGTATCGGCGGAAAACCGCATGGCGGCGTGATCAATGCAGAAGTCGGGGAGATGGCGACCGATCCCATGATGATCGACTTGCGGCTGGAGCCTGAGTCGGGTCTCGAAATCCCCGTCCCGGCCGGCCATCACAGCCTGATTTACGTCTACGAGGGCGATATCGACGTCGGCGAGGAGCGCGTGCAGAAACGCAACGCCGCCGTTCTTGGCGATGGTGAGGTCGTCAGCCTGCAAGCCGGTCCGAAAGGCGGCCAGTTGCTGCTGCTGGCCGGCCGGCCGCTCAACGAACCGGTGGTGCAATACGGGCCTTTCGTGATGAACACGCGCGAAGAAATCGAGCAGGCCATGGCCGACTATCGCGACGGCCGACTGACCGAAGCGGTCTGACCGGCCGCTAGTGGGCCATGCGGCTAATAAGGTAACGCTCAGCCGTCGCACAAGCGTTGTG
>CAZUTZ010000229.1:3182-4312 GCA_964623655.1 uncultured Wenzhouxiangella sp. | reverse complement strand
AACCCGCCGGAATCCTGGGGCCTGTGGGGCGATGTGTTTGGTCATTACTTCAGACTGCAGAAACGCTACTACAAGCGGAAAAAACGCTTGTCCAAGGTGATCAGGCAATTTCGCGAATCCACCGATGCCATGCCCGACGGTGCAGTGGTGCTCGACGCGGAATTCCGTATCGTCTGGTTCAACGATGCAGCCGAAAACATGCTCCGCCTGTCGCAAAAAAGAGATCTGGGCCATCCGGTCAACAACCTGGTCCGCAGTCCACGCTTGAGCACGTATCTGGCGGCGCGTGATTTCGATGAGGCAATCACGCTGCGCTCGCCGGTTGATCCGTCTCGCAGCCTGTCGGTTCGGCTGATCTCCTATGGAAAAAATCAATACCTGGCGTTGTTTCGCGATGTGACCCGGATGCAGCGGCTCCAGGCGATGCGGCGCGATTTTGTCGCCAATGCCTCGCATGAGCTGCGTTCTCCGCTCACCGTGTTATCGGGCTACCTTGAAGGCTTGGTGGAAGACCCCGGGCTGGCTGATGAATGGCGCTCACCGGCGATGGAAATGCAGCAGCAATGTAGGCGCATGACTCGCCTGGTCAACGACCTGCTGGAATTATCGCGCCTGGAAACCGAAGACGAGGACACGTCAAGACAAACCCAGGTCGACGTGCCGACATTGATACGTCGCGTCATGCGCGAGGCCGAACAACAGGATGCCGACAATCATCAATTGACCATCGATTTGCTGGAAGAGTGTCGGCTGAACGGCGTAGAGCACGAATTGCACAGCGCGTTTGCCAACCTGGTCATGAATGCGGTGCGCTACACGAATCAGGGCGGGCAAATTCGCGTCAGCTGGACCATGAACGCAGACGGCGGTGCGACTTTCCAGGTCAGCGACGACGGGATAGGCATCGACGAGCGTCACCTGCCGTTTATCACCCAGCGTTTCTATCGCGTCGACAGTGCACGCAGCCGCAGTCGTGGAGGAACGGGTCTGGGCCTGGCGATTGTCAAGCACGTGCTGCAGCGACACGACGGCTATCTGACGGTCAGTTCCAGGCTGGGGGAGGGTAGCACCTTCCAATGTATTTTCCCCGCTGACAGGATCATTCCTTCCCGCGCACTGCGCGATGCCCA
>CAZUTZ010000229.1:0-3082 GCA_964623655.1 uncultured Wenzhouxiangella sp. | reverse complement strand
CCTCGAATTAACAATTGCTCCGCAGGCGTCAATGCGGGCATTGGTTTTGTCAGCAGGTTCATTAACTCGAGGATTACTCATGAAGAAGGGATTGCTTCCTGTCGCCATTCTGGCCGCTTTTCCCGCGGTCGCTCTGGCCGACGTGACTGTCTATGGGCGGGCCAATGTCTCAGTTGACTGGCTCGACGATGGTGACGACTATTCTGAAGTCAACATGGCCAGTGGATCGTCGCGGCTGGGCTTTCGTGCCAACCGGGATTTTGAAGGTTTTACCGCCATGGTGCAGATCGAGCAGGAGATCGACTTCACCGATTCAGGCACCAACTGGGCCAGCCGCGATACCTTTGTCGGGTTGCGCGGTGACTTCGGCATGTTCCGCCTGGGCAAGTTCGATACGCCGTTCAAGCGGGCTCGTGGGCCGGCCAACCTTTTTGGCGACCAGGTCGGGGACATGCGCAACCTGACCCGGGCCGGCAACGCCCGTTTCGATGAGCGTACGCCCAATACGGTGCATTATCAGACGCCGGATTTCAGCGGCTTCCGTTTCAATGCGGCCTACTCTCTGCACGAAGGCCGGGACGGCAGCAGTCGGGACGACAACGCGGTCAGCCTGTCTCTGACCTACGATGCCGGTCCGATCGGCTTTGCCGCAGCCTATGAGAATTTCGACGACGATGCCAGCCGCGGCGAGCGCGATGCTTTCCGTTTTGCGGTGTCGTATGAAATCGATGCACTGACCCTGGTCGGCTTTTACCAGACCGCGGACCATAACGATGATGCCTTCGACAGCGATGTTTTCGGCATCGGCGCGCGCTACGCCATTGACGAAAAGAATTCGGTCAAGGCGCAGTTCTTCCGGCGCTCGGCCGATCCGGCCGCCAGTGATTCGGACCTGTTTGCCATTGGCTATGAATACCGCATCGCACGACCGGTTCGCATCTATCTCAACTACGCGCGCGTGGCCAACGACGACAACGTCAATCTGACGCCGTGGCAACAGGCGCGCACCACCGATACGCCGGGCTCGTTCGGCAACACGGCTTCGGCGTTCTCGCTCGGATTGCGCTACGACTTCTAATGACTTTGCCGATTTAATCGGCCTGTCATCAAGTCAATCTAGAGTGTTTTTCCGAAAAGACTTGTTCCGTTTTACCAACACCATTGATCAGGAGATCAAGATGTTCAAGAAAGCACTGACCGCCGGCGCCATCAGCGCCATTCTGGCCGCCAGCACGGCCTTTGCCCAGGTCGCAGTCGACCCGGATCTGCCCGAATACGAGCCGGTTTCCGGCATCTCGGGCAACCTGTCCTCGATTGGTTCCGACACCCTGAACAACCTCATGACCCTGTGGGCCGAGGAGTTTCAGCGTTTCTATCCCAATGTCAACGTCCAGATCCAGGGTGCGGGCACATCCACGGCGCCGCCGGCGCTGACTGAAGGGACCGCCAACTTCGGGCCGATGAGCCGGATGCCGCGAGAAAGCGAACAACAGTCTTTCGAAGAGCGCCATGGCTATCCGATGACCATCGCCGGCGTCGGCATCGACACCATTGCCGTGTTCGTTCACCGCGACAACCCGATCGAGGGTCTGACCATTGACGAAGTCGACGCGATTTTTTCCGACACGCGTCGTTGCGGTGCAGCTGAGCCGATCAATCGCTGGGGCCAGGTCGGCCTGACCGGTGCCTGGGAAAACCGCGACATTACCTTGTTCTCGCGCAACGCGGTCTCCGGTACCTACGGCTATTTCCGCCAGCACGCGCTGTGCGACGGTGACTTCCGCGACACCATCAACGAGCAGCCGGGGTCTTCCTCGGTGGTTCAGGGCGTGGCCGAATCCCTGAACGGCATTGGCTACTCGGGTATTGGCTATGAGACTTCGGGCGTACGGGCCATCGCGGTCGGCAATCCGCCGGTACCGCCTTCGGCTGAAACCGCGGCTGATGGTTCCTATCCGCTGGCGCGCTTCCTCTACGTGGCCGTGAACAAGCACCCCAACCGCGAACTCGATCCGCTGGAGCGCGAATTCATGCGTCTGGTCCTGTCGCGTCAGGGTCAGGAAGTGGTGGTTCGCGACGGCTATATCCCGCTGCCTGCTGCTGCCGCCGCGCGCTTCCGCACCGAGCTTGGTCTCGATTAAGCGACGAACCTCCCTCTCCAGAGTTCGTCTTATTTTGCCCCGCTCGCTCGAGCGGGGCTTCTTTCTGAAGCGCCGTCATCAACATGTCATTTTTCCGTCATAAGCTTCCGGCCGATCGATTGGCGCACTGGGCGTCAGGGAGTTAGTCTTCAATGTCCTCGTCTGCTGGTCAGGCCCTCGGGGCCAAAGCGTTTCTGCCCGACGCCGAGTCCCGGCGCAAGTTGCGTCGGACCCGAAAGGCCAAGGATCTGGGTACCCGGGTTGTGGTGACCACGGCCGGCTTTGGGGTCGTGATATCGCTGGCGCTGATTTTCATATTTCTTTTCATCGAGGTGCTTCCCCTCCTTCGGGGCGCGTCCATCCAGGAGCCCGTGAGTTTCGAGGCGCCGGGTGAGGACGCCGATACCCTGTTCCTGGCGACCGAGCGCTATCGCGAAGTTGCGGTGCGCTTCAGCAACGATGGCACTGTCGCCTTTTTCGATCCGCGCGACGGTCGGACCTTGAAAAAGGAAGTCGTGGATTTCGAGGGCGCAAGGGTTACGAGCTTTGGTGCGGCGGAGCCTCGCACAGGGCTGGTGGTTTATGGCTTGAGCGACGGTCGCGCAGCGGTGCTACGCCATGAATATGATTTGACCTTTCCGGACGATCAGCGCCTGGTTACCCCGCAGTTGACTTTCCCGCTTGATGACCCACTGGCCACGATTGACGACGAGGGGCAGGCGATTGAAGTCACTGCGATCCAGCGCGGTTCAAGAGGCATCGGGATTGCGGCCTACACCAGCGACGGTCGATTGCTGTTGGTGCGTTACGCTAGTCAGCGTTCCCTGATGACCGGGGAGACCGAATTCGTCCGCTCGACCTATGAGTTGCCGGCGCCGCCATCCCGTCCGAACCGTCTGCTTCTTGACATCACCATGCGCAACCTGTTTTTGGGTGATGAG
>CAZUTZ010000228.1:657-4326 GCA_964623655.1 uncultured Wenzhouxiangella sp. | reverse complement strand
AGCCGCGCTGGCCCAACTCCTTTTTCTGGGTTCGCGTACGCACCATGGTGCGGTGAGCCGCGCCGTGGAAGCGCCGCAGCCAGGCGTAGGTCCAGCGAGTTGGCACTGGTGCGCGCAGTCGCAGATATTCCGGAAAACGCGTGTGGTAGGAGGTGGTGAACACCACCTCATGGTGCACGCACCAGCGCCGGGCGGCCATGCCCAGCGGGCCTTCGGTAGCGATGTGGATGCAGTCGGGAAGAAACCGCTGGATCAGGCGCTCGATCTGTCGGCTGGGCAGCAGAGACAGGGGAATCTCGCGGTAGCCCGGCATCGGCACGCTGCGAAAACGGTCCGGGCCGATAATCAGGACTTCGTGCCCCATCAGGTTCAGCTGGGCGGCGGTGTTTTCCAGCGTTCGCACCACGCCGTTGACCTGGGGATGCCAGGCATCGCTGATCAGAAGGATTTTCATGGCGATCAGATTGCTGTCCGGCGATGACAGCGGCATGACCGGACGATCAAGACTTGGTGACTCAAGGTTCTTGGTCCGTCACCAAAGTGTTACCGCGCTGCAATGGCCTCGTCGCCTTGGCGACCTATCTTGCTCGTGTATACCCGCCGGGAAGGTGCCGCATGCGAACGACTGCCCAAGCTTTCGCCGTGATCGACGGACTGGAATATCGATTGTGTCGCTGGATTCACCGCGCTGGTCATTACCGGTCGGTCCGTGCGCTGTTCGCCGGCATCAGCCGCCTGGGTGATGGGCCGATCTGGTACGTGATGCTGCTGATGTTGCCGCTCGCCGCCGGCAAAACCGGCCTGGTTGCGTCGCTATCGATGGCCGTGGGTGCCTTGTTCGGGCTGCTCATTTACAAGGGCTTGAAGGCGGTGCTGGTTCGTGAGCGCCCCTTTATTTCACATCCGGACATCGATTGTCTGAGCGCGCCGCTGGACCGCTACAGCTTTCCATCCGGTCATACCCTGCACGCCGTATTTTTCGCTGTGACAGCTTCGGCATGGTTCCCGCTGCTCAGCCCGGCGCTTTTCGGATTCGCGACGCTGGTCGCTGTGTCGCGGCCGCTGCTGGGCCTGCACTACCCGACCGACGTGGTCGTCGGCGGTCTGATCGGGTGGGGCCTGGCCCTGCTGGTGCTGTACCAGGTGCCGCCCGGCACGTTCGCCTGATTGTCGGCCCGGACAGCAAGGTCCAAAACGCCTGCCGCTCAGGGCGCGCAACCACACAAACCTGCCGGCGGGCTGCAGCACATTGAACCAAGCGGTCATTCCGGCCGCCAACGGCAGCACTGGATTCACTGGTCGCCCACTACTCCTCCGGGCAGTTCGCAATCAGTTTTTCGGCGAAAGCGACCATGATGTCCTGCTCGCTGGCTGTCATTGCCTTCGGGGCATCGTCCGGCATCTCCTCGGGCAGTCCATGCCGACCAACCGCGACTTCCATCAGGGCATCGCCGCAGGCGACCATCAGCAACTCTTCGGGCGAGCGGTGCAGGATTGCCAGATCGCCGGGGCCGTCAATTTCCACAAAGTCGTAGGGTTCGCCGAACGGCCCCCTGGGCGCGCGGGCAATGGCCTCGACGACCTCGTCGCCCGGTTCCATTTCAAGATCCCGCATGACCCGCTCTTCGGATTCGATCTGCTCGCGCGACCGCAGTTGATTGAGGGAAACGGCGAGTTGTGCGGTGGAGGTCACGGTCACGCCGTTGACCGACTCTTCAAATCGCCCGAGGGCAATGACGAAGGAATACGGCCCGCCAAAATCCTGGTCGGGATCGAACTGGGGCTCGTAAGTCGCATCGTCCGGCCCGTATCTTTCCATCATGGCCTGCATGACCTCGTGGCTGACCAGGCGGGCCGACTCGTCGGCATGGGCCGCCAGGCAGGCGCAATCGCCTGCTTCAGACTGCGGGGACAGGCTGAGCGTCAGGCCAAGGACGGCAGTAGCGGATAGCGACGAAAATTTTAAGGAAAACATAACGATAGACGGGTGCCGTAGTTTGTTTTGAGGACCAATCGGGAGTATAAGAGTTCCATCGCATTTGATCGTCAGATTGGCTGAAATCGGGCGGGACCAGAGAACATCCATGCTGCTGTGGATCAGGTGCCCTGCTTGAAAAGTTTGAGGTGGACCCGATAGCCTCCATGGAGGTGTCCAGAACAAACCGGGTCCGCAGGATCATTCACATGCCGGCGTCATCAAACGCAGCCCACCCAGTTCCGGATCAAAGCGGAGGACATCCTCGTCCATCAACATGTTCATGATCTCGGCGAGCAGATCGTCGTCAAAGCCGGTGGCTTCCTCGACATGCGTGGACTGTTCATCTGTGGCGACCTCGCAGCCCGTCGCTTCGACCGCGGCGATGAAGGCGTCGATCTCCTCCTCGGTGGGGCCGGCCGGTGCCTGCTCGGCCAGCTCCTCGCAGTACGACGTCATCAGGCGCATCCCGCCGATATCCGGATCAACGATGACGAGGCCTTCCTCGGCCAGCGAATCGATGATTTCGGCAAGCAGGTCGTCATCGAATCCGGTCGCTTCCTCGACCCGCATCGCGTCTTCGGGGCCGGCCACGACGCAGCCCTCGGCTTCGATCGCGGCGACGACTTCGTCGATCTGTTCTTCGGATGGCCCGGCTGCCGCCGGTCCCGCCAGCGCGACAAACACCGCCGTCGCTAGCCCCTTGCGCAATCCTCTCATCAATAAGCCTCCTTTGAATGAACTGAGGTGGACTGGTCGGAATCAAAATCGGGCTCGAACGTGGCGTCTTCCGGACCGAATCGTTCGGCCATGGCCTGCATCACCTCCTGGCTGACCAGCTTTGCTGGATTGTCGACAGGGGCCGCCAGGCAGGCGCAGTCGTTGGCCTGGACCTGCGGCGCCAGGCCGAGAGTCAGACCAGGGATGGCGGTAGCTGAGAGTGAGGAAAATCTTAATGAAAACATAATGGTAAATGCGTTCTGTGGATCGCCTCAAGCTTGGCTGCGGACGATAACACATCGATTGCGGAACACGGGAAGGACCGGCCGAAATCGGGCAGAATCGAGGAAACACCAACGCCTTGGGGATCGCCGGCAAGGTCCGCCGCCCTTCCGGCGAGACCGGCCAGATCGCTACAAAACCGGAAGAGAGGCCGTTATGCTCCCGCGTTTTAGCAGGAGAATCCGACATGTCGTATTCAACGCTTTCTGATTCATGCTGCCGCCCCTGGATCTGCAGTCTTGCCGGCTTCGGCCTTTTGCTGGCTGCCGCGTCCACTAGCGCCGATCCGCTCGAAGACCGCATCCCGGCGGCCATGCTCATTGAAATGGTGGATCCCACACTTTGCGCACCGCCGCCGGAAGATCTGTCCGATGCCGAACTGATCGGCATGCTCGACAGTGATGATCCTGGCATGGCGCCACCCGTTACCGGGACCTGGGAGCAAAACGGCGAGCAGTGGCGTGCCTATGGCCAGGGGTGGTTCAACGACGGCAGCAGCGGGCCGGTGGTCGGCACCATGATCATGCTCAGGAGCGAAAGCGATGCGCTGCGGTTTCTGTGCCTGGTGCTGTCGCCGCACACGGGCACATTGATGCTGGACGGAGACGGCGATCTGGTCGGTCCGGAGGTCGACGTCATCGATGGCGATACCTTCATGGCGATGGGGACACTGGCAGACCGTCAGGACGACA
>CAZUTZ010000228.1:0-647 GCA_964623655.1 uncultured Wenzhouxiangella sp. | reverse complement strand
GACATCGGCGAGGTTTTGGCCGAGTCGGGCAGCGTCACCTTCGAGTCGGTCGGCGACGATACGCTGGCATGGCGGATGAGTTTTGATGGCCTGCTTTTCGACATGGACCAACAGCGTCTGGATGATGAGGTTTCCATGACCCTGGAGGGGCAGCTGAGTCGGGATGAAGTGATGCGGGTTGCCGACTGGGGCAGTGAGGATCTGGCAGATGCTTCGGCGCCGGCGGTCGATGAAGAAGCGCTAGCGGCAGTCAAGGCGCTGTTCATCGAAGACATCCGCCTTGAAGTCGAGCCGGTGGTGACACCGGAGACCAGCGACCTTGTCCGCACGACCGTCTACCGCTACGACTACGACACCTTCGCTTCGCAGTCTGACGGCAGCGGATGGCGCAGCACCCGCAAACGTTTCTTCTACCGCGACGACGAGCAACTGGTGCCATTCACGCGACCTTCCAGTGACGTCGATCTGAGCGACTTTTTCGACGGCCTGCTGGCCGACGATTTCGTGCTTGACGAGGATTCCGCAGAAGACTTCCGGGAATTGCTGATGACCCTCACCGGAGAAGACTTCTTCGAGGAAGAGGACGTCCAGTTGGACAACATCGTCAATTTCCGGCCCGACGAGTGGATCTTCTTCACCGGCACCTT
>CAZUTZ010000227.1:0-4358 GCA_964623655.1 uncultured Wenzhouxiangella sp. | reverse complement strand
TGGCCAGCGGCCGATCATGATCGGCCAGTCCGCGCTCGGACCAGCTGGATTTGGCGTGGCGGAACAGCAGCAGGCGTTTCATGGGATTGGCGGCTTGGCGAAAGCGTCGGCCAGCGCGGCAAGTACCGCAGCACAGTCCGCATCCAGCTTGAAATGCAGCAGATCGTCGGCGCGCGTGCGGCCGCGATTGACTGCAGCAACGGGCAGGCCGGCGGCGACCGCCTCACGCACGATGCGATAACCCGACATCACCACCAGGGAGGAGCCGAGGACCAGCAACGCGTCACTGCGGCTTGCCGCCGCCCGGATCGCCAGAATCCGCTCGGCCGGCACCGACTCGCCGAAAAAAACCACATCCGGTTTCAGCGGACCACCGCAGCGCTCGCAGGCGGCAACCTTGAACCCCGGGTATGCGCTGCTGTCGAGTTCCGCATCGCCATCGGGATTGAAGCCCAGCACTTCAGCGTGCCAATCCGGGTTCAGGGCCTGCAGTCTCAACTGCAGCTCGTCGCGGTCGACTTTCTGACCGCAGTTCAGGCAGCTGACCTCGCTCAAGCGCCCATGAATCTCGACCAGGCGCTGCGAGCCGGCATACGAGTGCAGGCCGTCCACGTTCTGGGTGACCAGCAGCTCGATGCGGCCTGCCGCTTCAAGGCGCGCCAGGGCCTGGTGAGCACCGTTGAAGCTTGCCGAGCGCATCTGCGGCCAGCCGAAGTAGCTGCGCGCCCAGTAGCGTCGGCGCATGCGCTCCGAAGCCACGAAGTCCTGATACAGGATGGGATCGCGCCGCAGCCAGCGACCGTCACCGTCGCGGTAGGCCGGAATCCCGGAATCGGTGCTCAAACCCGCCCCGGTCAAAACCAGCAAGCGAGGGTGCGCCTCGACAAACTGCAGCAGTTCGGCGAGATCAGCCGCCCTCGCCGCCCCGCCAACGGCCGGACGCATCTGCGGTATTCGGATCAAGGGACGGGTGCTCATTGCCTGCTAGTCTAGTTCGCACCGGTGAGGTGAAGATCACCAGGACGGCACCGGTCAGTCCCCGCCGAGCCACCCGCGCCGACGAAACCAGAGCAGAAGCGCTGCGGCGACCAACAGCATGCCGAACATCACCAGCGGATATCCCCAGGGCCACTCCAGTTCCGGCATCCGCTCGAAGTTCATACCGTAGACCCCGGCCACGAACGTCAGGGGAATAAAGATCGTGGCCATAATGGTCAGCGTCTTCATGATCTCGTTGGATTGGTTGGCACTGATCGACAAGTGGATTTCGATCAGGTGGGCGGTCAGGTCGCGATTGGTCTCGACCATATCCAGCAGCTGCACAGTGCGGTCGTAGACGTCGCGCAGATAAATTTGTGTCTCCCTGCGAAAGATGGACTCATCACGAAGCAGGCGCGCCATCAGATCGCGCTGCCGCCACATCATCCGCGCCAGCGTGATCAGGGCCCGAAGCTCGCCGTGGATATCGGCCAGCAACCCCTTGGATTCACCGGCAACGACGCGATCCTCGATATTTTCGACCCGATCGGTCAGCGCTTCGACTACGGGGAAGGCCTCATCTACCGCCACGCCCAGCAAAGCCTGGGCCAGATAGTCGAGCGGCTCGGTGCGCAGCCGGCTGGCCGGCTGCTTCATCCGCTCCAGCACCGGACGAAACAGCGGGCCGGGACGCTCGCGAAAGGTCAGCAACACCTCCCCCATCATGACCAGGCCCAGCTGGGAGATGTCGGACGGATCCTCGCCATCACCGAGGTGCAACACCTGGGAAACGATGATGCTGGTCTCCCCAACCTGCTCGACGGTGGTGCGCCGATTGACGTTGACCAGGTCGGCCAGCGTCATGCGGTGGAGGCCGAAAATCCGCCCGAGCTCGTGCAGCACCTCCAGGTCGGAAAAACCCGACACGTCCACCCACAAGCGGCCTCCGGCTTCGCGCGCCCGGCGAATCGCTTCCATATCCGGCCCGTCGACCTTCTTCACGCCAGCATCGTCGATCCGCACCAGGCGAATCCGGGTCGGCGCCGATTGCGGGGCCATGACGAGGGTTCCCGGGACCTCCCCCGGCTCGTGACGAGACGGATTCTGGCGCCCGAACACCCGCTGCAGGGGCATGCGCCTGAGGCTGCTCAGGAAGCCCGATCCAAGTTCACGCCAGTTGCGGCCGGAGCCGTTCGTGCTCATGAAGAATCTCCGTCAACAGGTTTGGGCAGCTTAATGGCGGGACTGTCACGGCTGCAAGCGCGCCCGAAGCGCAAAAACCATCTCAAACCGGACATCATGGAAGATGGCTTGAAGAATGCACGGGTTGCGCCATTGCGCCGGCAGCGTCATGCTTTGCAGGTCAAACACGAAGGTCTCGACCCGCACCCAGCATGACGGACAGCGATGGCAATACCGCGACCTCGCCGATCGCTCGCCTGGCCGACTGGCGAAGGCTGCGTCGGGGCCTGTTGAAACCCGAGGCGGATCCTGCCGAACTCGAATATGCGCTTGCCCAGGCCGAGCGCCTGGCCGACGTGCCGGTCTTGTGGCTGCTGGGCACCGCTCAGTCCGGCAAGACCTCGATCGTACGCGCTCTGACCGGCAGCAGCCGGGCCGAGATCGGCAATGGGTTTCAGCCCTGTACACGCACCGCTTCGCTCTACGATTTCCCGTCCGAGGCGCCGGTCATCCGGTTTCTGGATACCCGTGGCCTGGGTGAAGTCGGATACGACCCGGCCGAGGACATTGCCGTCTGCGAGGACCGCGCCAATCAGCTGCTGGTCGTGCTAAGAGTCACCGAAACCCGCTCAGACGCTGTGCTCGACGTCGTGCGAGAGATCCGACGGCGCCATCCCGAATGGCCGCTGGTCATCGCCCAGACCTGCCTGCATGACGGCTATCCGCATGAACAACTGAACCACGTCATTCCCTATCCCTTCGACGCATCAGACTGGCGCGACAGGGCACCAGACGAGCTGGCGCGTCTGATTGACGCCCAGCGGGAAGTTTTAAGCAATCTACCCGGCCATGGCCCGATCAGCTGGGTGCCGATCGACTTCACCCTGCCGGAAGACGGCTTCGAGCCGGTTGATTACGGGCTCGACGCGCTTTGGCGAGCGCTGGAGGATTCAGCCCTGGCGGGTCTGCGCGCACGGCTGTCGGCCGATCCGGGCGTGCGCAGCGCGTACGACCGCGTGGCTCACCCGCAGATCGTGGGCTACAGCCTGGGCGCCGCCGCCCTCGGCACGGTGCCGCTGGTCGACATGGCGACCCTGCCCGCACTGCAGGCTCGCCTGCTCCAGGTACTGGCCGGAATTTACGGACTGCGCTGGACGCGTCGCAGCATTACCGAGTTCTCCAGTCTGCTCGGCACCGGCATCGCGGTCGGCCTCGGTGTCCGCATGGCCGGACGCAGCCTGGCCAAAATGATTCCCGGCTGGGGCCAGACCGCCGGCGCGGTTTGGGCGGCCGGGGCCAACGGCGCAACAACCTATGCCCTGGGCAAGGCGGCCTGCGTGTATCTGCACCATCGACGCGAAGGGGAAGAAGTCGACGCTGCGGCGCTGCGGCGGACCTTCCGCGAGGCGCTGACCCAGGCTCGAACCCTGCTTGATCGACAGGAACGATCTTAGGCATGCGCGACTGGATTACCCGCTTCGGCCGGCTGCGCACCGCAGCCTTGATCCTGAGCCTCATCCCCCTGGCCCTGCTTCCGCTGCTCGGCCTGGCCTGGCTATGGCAAAACGCCCAGTTGCTGAGCTGGGTGCTGGTCACGGTGGTGCTGGCCCTGATCGCCATAGGCCTGAACCAGATTGCCGTCAAACGCGAGCAGGCCGCGCTGCCGGAAACCCAGACCCGGGCCGCGCCCCACTGGCCGCCAAAAGCCGAAGCCTGCTGGCGGCAGGTCGAAGAACTGGCCAACTCGGTGACCGCGGAAGACTATCCCTTGAACGATGGCGCCGCACTCATGCGGCTGGCGCGCGAAGTGCTCAACCTGAGCGCGGCACATTTTCATCCCGGCGTCCAGCAGCCCCTGCTGGAAATGACCCTGCCGCATACACTGGCCGTGATCGAACGTGCGGCCGGCGAACTGCGCGCAGAGATTGTTGAAAACGTGCCGTTCAGCCACCGCCTCAGTCTGGGCGATCTGGCAAGGGCCCGGCGCTGGCAGCAGTGGTATCGCCGTCACGAGAGCTGGATTCGGGCCGCCCGCGTCGTCATCACGCCGCAGTCCGCCGCAGCCTCAGAATTGCGGCGTCTGGCCGGCAGCAAGATCTTCCAGCACGGCTCAAAAAGCGTGCAGGCCTGGCTGCTGCGAGAGTACGTGCGCAAGCTGGGTTTTCATGCCATTGAACTCTACGGCGGCTACGCCCGGC